>JAPUGN010000120.1 GCA_027298165.1 Nitrospinota bacterium | reverse complement strand
AAAAATGGTGTTCGCCGGGCGCACCCCGGCGGACCGGCTGGAAGCGACGGAACGTTTCCTGACCTCACGATTCAAATGGGGCATGACGGCGGAAATCCTGCCGATGGACGACGAAGCCACCGCGCAGTTGATCCATAAACTTGCGAAAGACGTCTCCCTGGACATTCCGGATAAAATCATCGCGTATTTGCTGAGCCGCATCCCACGGGATTTTCAGTCGGTCAAACACGCGGTGACCGGCATCAACGAAGAATCGCTCCGACAAAAACACAAAGTCACCCTGCCCCTGGTCAAAACCGCGCTGGGTCTTTAAGGCTAAGGCCTCATGACTTTCCCTTCTCCGGAAAACATCGCACACACTCTGGAACGCCTGGCTGAGGAAAGAGGCGAGGCCGAGGCCCTCATTGTTCCCCGCGCCGGCTCCGTTTCCAGAATGACGTTCCGGCAACTCGATCGGGACGCGAACCGCCTGGCGAATGGTCTGCGCCACACCGGCATGGCCCAGGGCGACCGGGTGCTGGTGATGGTGCCTTTCGGCATCGATTTTATCGCCCTCACCTTTGCGCTGTTCAAATTCGGCGCGGTTCCGGTATTGATCGATCCTGGTCTGGGCCGCCGCAATGTTCTCAACTGCATCGCCAGCGCCCAACCCAGGGGCATGATCGCCGTGCCCCTGGCCCATGCCGCGCGTGTTGTTTTTTCGAAAGCGTTCCGCAGTGTCGAGTTGAACGTAACCGTCGGTCGGCGGTGGTTCTGGGGGGGAGTCACGTTGAACGGGATTCGCAACCGGGGCGGCACAGAAACTCCGTCCGGGACGGTGGCGCCGGACGACCCCGCCGCCATCCTGTTCACCAGCGGCAGCACCGGTCCTTCCAAGGGCGTGCTGTATACCCACCGCATGTTCTTTGAACAGGTGGAGTTGCTGCGGCGCCTGTTTCAAATCGAGGCGGGAGAAATGGATCTGCCCACCTTTCCGCTGTTTGCCCTGTTCGGCGTGGCGCTGGGCATGGCCTGCGTGATTCCCGATATGGACCCGACCCGGCCCGCGCAGGTGAATGCTGAAACCCTCATTCAATACATTAAGAAATATGCCATAACCACCAGTTTTGGTTCCCCTGCGCTGTGGAACACCGTGTCCCGCTACTGCCTGCAAAATGATATCCAACTGCCGACGCTTAAACGCATCATGATGGCGGGAGCGCCGGTGCCGGGCAGTCTGCTGGAACGGTTCGACCGCATCCTGTCTCCCGACGCGCTGATCCACACGCCCTACGGCGCGACGGAAGCTTTGCCGGTGGCTTCCATTTCCCACCGCGAAATCCTGAACCAGACTTGGGAACAGACCCGCCAGGGCAAGGGAACCTGCGTGGGACAGGCGGTGGATGGACTGACTCTCAAAATCATAAAAATCACCGACGACGCGATCGATACGTGGGACGATTCACTGGCGGTGCCCAAGGGCACCATCGGCGAGGTGGTGGTCCGAAGTCCCTGGGTGACGCAGGAATATTTCAATCTGGAAGAGGCCACGCGCCGGGCTAAAATCCGTGACGGCGAAACCTTGTGGCACCGCATGGGGGATGTCGGTTATCTCGACGATAACAATCGTCTTTGGTTTTGCGGACGGAAGAGTCACCGCGTCCAAACCGCGGAGGAGGTGTTGTTCACCATTCCCTGCGAAGCGATTTTCAATACACACCCGAAAGTGAAACGCTCGGCCCTGGTAGGAGTCGGTGAACCGGAAAAACAAATTCCGGTGATTGTGATTGAAGCGGATGGAGCCATCGATAAGAAGGCGGTCACAGAGGAATTGTTACAACTGGGCGCTTCCCATTCCATCACCCGGCCGATTCGAAAAGTGTTGTATCACCCGGCGTTTCCGGTGGACATCCGGCACAACGCCAAAATCGGACGGGAACAACTCGCGCGCTGGGCCGGGCGAGGCCCGGAGCAAATTTAAAACCTTAGAATTGCGCTTCAAAAGTATTAGTGGCTGTCAACGGTCAGCGATGGTCTTGGGGCGCAATTCAGGATAGCTCCCGCTGGCCGGGCAACACCCGGAGAAAATTTTTTACTTTGGCTGGCGATGACAACTTGCAATCGCGGCCTAACGCCTCAGCGAGATTGGCCCTGCGCCGAGCAGGCCGGGCTAGCGGAGGGCCTTGAGGTGGGACATGACTGTATCGAGAAGGGGCTGGCTGAACAGCTTGCCGTTCATTTTATTTTGGACCTCTCTACCCACGGCATAAAATTTTTCGAGCTCGCCGGCGTCGGGCAGGGGCGTCATTTTCAGTCCGTTCTGTTTCATGAGGGTAATGGCCTCGTCGTTGTCTTCCTGAACTTTCTTCACCAGTTTTTTCAGATAATTTTTGCTGACTTGGCGTAAAGCGTTTTTATGCTTGTCCGGCAGGCGGTCAAACATTTTCTTCGTTATCAGCACAGCCCCGGTGGCGTTGGCCATACGCAACTCGGACATGTATTTTACCTTGGTGAACCACTGCAGGGCCAGCGCACCCATCGGGGAGGCGTACACCGTATCCACGATTCCCGTCTGCAAAGACAACAGGACGTCGGTGATCGACAGCGGATGCGGGCTGACGCCCAGCCCCCGGTAAGTCTCATACACCAGTGGATCGCCTTCCCACATCCAAGCTTTCCTGGGTTTCAGGCTGGCCACGGTGGACACCGGTTCATTGGAAAAGAAATGAATCCATCCCACCGGAACCCAGCCGAGCAGGATGTAGCCTTTCTCCTCGAAGCGGGCGGCGAAGTAGTCGTTCATTTTTTCATAGATGACTTCGATCTCCCGGTCGTTGCGGAACAGGAATGGCAAATCCAGAATGCGCACTTCCGGCAGGATTTCCCCGAGGCCCACACCGGTGAACCCCGCCGCATGGATCTGGCCGATGCGCATTTTGCGAATAACGTCGACCTCGTCTCCCGAAACGCCGCCGGGATAAAATTTAAATCCTACCGCACCCTCGGTCACGCGTTTCAATTCTTTTTCCAGCGAGCGCATTATTTTCATCCACGAGGATCCTTCAGGGGCCAAGGTGGAAAATTTAATGCGAGTTTTTTGGGCCGCCTGCGCGTCCGGCGCTTGGGCGAAAAACAGCACCAATGCGAACAACAGGGATGCGAGAATGCCGCAGAGGATGCACCCCAAAGTCGCGGGGCGAAAGATTCTTTTTTTAATGTCCCGCCATCGGGAAAGAAACCGGTTCCTTTGTTTAAAATAAATCATCTGCCGACTCCAAAAGGGTTTGGGCCTTCATTTTTGCCACGGCATTGGCCAGCCGTTGTTCGGGAAGAATATCCACCGGCGCTGCCAGTACCTCGCTTAACAGTTTTTTGAACAGTTCGCGGTCCTGAATCTGGACCGCATAAATTTTCGCGTACAGCAACTGGGTGATCAGATATTTGCGCTCCGTAAGCTTGAGACACATTTCGAAATGCTGGCGGGACTTGTCAGGATTCCCACCCAGAATTTTCGGGCGGCCGCCGTAAAACACGCCGAAAAAAAGATGCGGCCCGGCAAAGTGGTAAGACGCGTCCAACTCCAGCATTCTCTGCATGGCCGGTTCCACCTTGGCCATGGCAACAAAAGCCTGCAAATCGTCCAGGTTGAGCATCAGCCAGCTCGCCCAGCACTGGCTCATCCAGTACAATCCGTTGCGATGATCGGCGTTCAAGGCCTGCACCGACTGTTTGAATTGTTCCGGATTCTGCCGGGTCAGGTTTTCCGGCGCTCCAGCGGTTACCAGCAACCGTTCGGCAAAATCGCGTCCCCTGAGGTACAGGAGTGAGGCGCGCTCCGGATGGGTATCCTCCGCAAAGCTGAAGGCATATCCGCAATACCCTTCCGCGAGCCGGCTCAACACGATTTCGTTGTCCGGGTCCTCCCTGAGCAGGCCTTCGAGCATTTTCAGGCTTGCGGGGATGGCGTGTTCCGCCAGGATAGGATCGGTTTCCTCATTGATGGCGGCGAACTGGTTTTCCACCAGGGGGCTGGCCATACGAACGGAAAGGGAACGGAGGGAGCACCCCCCCAGCAGGATCAGTAGACTCAGGATAGCGATGAGCTTGTTATCCATAAGATTACCATCATATCAAATCAAAACCCGGATAGGGCAACAACCGCCTCCCTGATTTTGACAAGCCCCGGACAAACTGCTATGCTCGCGGCAATTACGCTGGCCAATGCCAGCTTTCAAGGAGATCGGATCATGAGCGACGTGGAAGGACCGGGCTTCACCATCAAAGACAAACGCTCCTCCAAGCAGTCCGAAGAGGAAGCCAAAGCCGCCGACGCATCGCAAGCCAAAGACCAGGCACCGCCGGAGGAGAAGCAGGCACCGCCGGAGGAGAAGCAGGCGCCGCCGGAGGAGAAGCAGTCGCCCCCGAAGGACTTTGAACTCAACTTTTCCACCTTCGTGTTGTCGCTGACCTCGTCCGCATTTTACCATCTGGGAGATATTCCCGATCCCCTGACCGGCAAGAAAGAGGAAAACCTGCCGGCGGTCAAACAGACCATCGACATCCTCATCATGCTCCAGGAAAAAACCAAAAACAATCTCGACGCGGATGAAGCCAAACTGATGGAACAACTGATTTACGAACTGCAAGTGAAGTACGTGGCCAAAACCCCGAAATAACCGTTTCCTCCGCCCCACCCCTGCCCAGCCAATCATGCCTTAACACTATTGCCTTCCTTATAAATAAAGACAGTGGTATTTTGTTTCTTATCAATCGAAGCGAGCCCTGTTTTTTCATGACCCTTTATTCCGATCATATTGGCGCTTTTATCCAGGGAGTGACCGACCCGGAAGAGCTGCGGCATTTTATCCAGCAGAAGTTTTCCGAAGCGGAGCTCCAGTACGCCTACGAAGCCATGCTGGCGGAGACCAAAGCGCTGGCCAAAGCCGAGAAGATTCCTCTTCTTAAGGCGTTCTGGAAAGTGCTCGACCGCGCCTACGTCGCCAAAGCGCCCCCCTTAACCTGCCGTAAGGGATGCAGTCACTGCTGTTACACCGGCGTGGCCCATACCCAGATCGAATGGGACGGCATGGTGAATAGCGCGCGCGCAAAGGGCATCGACCTCAACCAGATCATCGAAAAATCCGAAAAAACCATCCGGAAAGTGGCGAAGACTCTGGAGTCCGGGATCGATCCGGAAACGGTGGACTGGCACCACATGGTGATCAATCAGCGGTGTCCGTTTCTGGACGGAGATGAGTCTTTTATGATCCACGAAGACCGGCCTCTGGACTGCCGCCTGATGGTGGCCTTCCGCGATGTGTGCGCATCCAAAAATCTCGAACACGCCCAGCGCGGAGTACTGTTGGAGGAAGCGGTGGCGCCGACGGTCATCGCACGCCTGCAGTACGAGTCGACTCCCAAAATAAAGCGGCGGAAGTTCACCGGCTCGCAGAAACTCAGAATCATTCAACGTTGGCTGCTGACCTGGAAGGATAAAAAGACCGGTAAAAAGAAACGCTGACCGTTTCCGAAGGCCTCGGATCATTTCCATCTAACCTCTCACCCAAATCCAAAACGCATTGGAAAGCACGACTCATGAGGACAAAATCGTTCTGCGCCTGTCTTAATGATCTGATTTGCCATATCCGCCGCCGCCGGGAGTGAGGATGCGAATGCGGTCACCCGGGTGGACGGAGATTTCATTTTTTCCTCCCATATTGAGAGCGGTTCCATCCTTTTTAACGAACCAATTTTCCCCGAGAGCTCCCGGCTCACCCCCTTTCAATCCATAAGGG
>JAPUGN010000012.1 GCA_027298165.1 Nitrospinota bacterium | reverse complement strand
TTGTTCATGGAAATCAGATCGGCGCTAAACTGCAGGGAGAAATTGTAATCCTACTCCAGATCTTTCCAGAACAGGTCCGAGAACAGGTACATGGACATCTCCAGCGTATGGGCGATATGGCATTGCACCACCTGCAACCAGGAGGCAAGCAGAGACGCCACCAGGTTGCCGTCCGAATAGTTTCCGACGATCATATCCGGCTTGCCCCCGAACTCGGTCAGCATTTCGTTTTTGGCATCCAGCGCGAACTGTTCCAGATACGGCCACACCTGAAACCGCGACAACCAGTGGGGAATGACATTTTGATGCACGTCCTTGAATGGCACGCGTAGGATCCAGCAATAGTCCGTCCCTTTGATTTCTTCGAGGCGCTGGTTGCTGGTGGTGCCTTCGTTTTCGGGGATGAGCCGGGTCACTACAATGATTTTGGGCGGCTCCGTGATCCCGGCGGCGGCCAGCGACTCTATCAGGTAGGTTTCAAGCGCCTTCACCTGGTCAAGGATATAAACCATCTGCCCGCCGGTATCGGGCCTGCCCAGCACATGCTCCTGACCGAACCAACCGTGCGGCGAAATCACCGCGACCCGCGTCACCAGCGGAATGGTCCCGAGAAACTCATCGAGGTAATCGGCGCTGGGCGATTCGAAAAGGTTGAAAAGCAATTGCAGGGTGGTCATGGCGCGTCCGGCGGTATCTCCGAACCCGTCCCGTATTCCCAGACTGCGGAGAGTGGCCCGGGCCTCTTGGATCGGAGTGTCCTCATCCATCGGTTCCAGACAGGCAATGGCTTTCTGAAGCGCCACCACCAAGGTTTCCGGTCCTTCGACGATGTCCCCGTCGATTAGAATCCGGTTGTTGTCGATGCTGTGTATTTTCAGAAATTCGCAGAGAAAAGCCTGCCAGTCTTCCGGTTCTTCATGGAGCTTGCCGGCCATGTAATTGTTTAAATACCTATGTCCGGAGCCGATCTTTTTGGGTTCCGGGATTTCCGGTCCCAGGCTGTAAAACGGCTGGAAGTCGATCAGCAGTTTTTTTTCGGGAGGACTATAGGCCCGGTCCGCGATCACTTCCCGGTAATCCAGAAATTCCTCGGGCGACAACTGATCCACGCGGTCTTCCACACGCTGAATCCGGTAGAAGCGGTATTGCGCCACCTGATTGCGGTGCAGGAGAACCGTATCCTCCTCCATCAACAGCATTTCCTGCGTCTTGGAAAGGAAGGTTTCCAGTTGGGAATAGTCTTCGGGATCTCTCTTTCCGGCATTGCGCTGTTCCAGGAATTGAGTGAACCGCAGGACAATTTCGTTGCGGAGCAGATGTTTGGACGGCTGCAGGTTCAGCTCGTACACAAACTCCCGGAAACACTGGGCCTCTTCCCCGGTCATCAGGGAAGACAAGGTCTGCTTACCGCCCTTTTGAGAATCCGTCATTTATCAAACCGATAGGGCTTATAAAAATCGAGGTCGGGTGGGAGGGCGCCTGGGAACTCACAAATTTTGGAAGCGAATTCCGTGGCCTTTTCAATCAGCGTCTGCTTGGGTAATCTGGCCAGATAACCGGCGGTCAACATGGCGGAATAGGCATCACCGGAACCGACGGTATCCACAATTTCCTCCGGCGGCCACGCCGAGCAATGATACGACACGCGATTGCCCGCCTCATACAATTCACTGCCCTGGTCCCCCTTGGTCACCGAAACGAAACCCACCTTGTACGTATCGAGCAAATGCCGCGCTAGGCCGTTGGTGGAGGTGATATTGAGCACATTTTTCACGCTAACCAATTCCTCGGAATTGATTTTCAGAATGTCGCATTGCTGAAGTGAGTTTCGAATCACTTCGGGGGTGTAAAAGGGATACCGGAGATTGATATCCATCATCACCGTGGAACGGGAACCCAGTGTTTCGAAAATCTTCCCCAGCGTGGCCGCGGATATGGAATGACGCTGAGCGAGGGTCCCAAAATAGATCAAGGGAATGTCTTCCCTGGTCCACGCTTCAATGGTGGGATCATATTCGATGTAATCAAACGCCCGGTCCGCGAGAATTTTGAATTCGGGAACCCCTTTGTCATCCAGGTTCACTTCCATTTGGCCGGTGGAATGGATGATATCCATCTGAACGCCTTCGATGGGAAATCCGATTTCCTGCAGACGTTCCCTGATTTCCTTACCCGCATCGTCCCCTCCGACCCGGCTGATAAACCGGACGGGGATTCCCATATGGTGCAGGTGGTAGGCATAATTGAAAGGTGCGCCTCCCAGACAGGTGCGATCGGGAAACTTGTCTATCAGCACTTCACCAAATACCAGAACCGGTCCCAGGGGCGAATATTGCCGCATCATTTCTCCTCTTCAAAACGAAAAATCGGTTATTTTCCGTACAATTCCTGAAAGGTCTCTTTCAGGTATTTTAAGGTCGTTCTCCTGAAAAAACATCAAATAAATTTAATCCCTTCACTGCCAAATCTGGAGAACCGAGGCAGGGGGTCTAAATAAAAGAGGCACCGGAAAAAATTACGCGGTTTCCCGCTGGGCCACTTCAACTTTGGGAAACCGAATTTTGAATTTGGTCCCCTCCCCCAGTTTGCTTTCCACATCGATGGTTCCGTGGTGCCGGTCGACAATGTATTTGCAGATGGCGAGGCCGAGGCCGCTACCCCCTTCCATGCGGGAGCGCGCTTTGTCGACCCGGTAAAACCGATCGAATATTTTGGGCAGGTCCGGTTCGGGGATGCCAATCCCCGTGTCTCTGATGGTGAAGTAAACGGTGTCGTCCAAATCCTGAAGCGTGATTTTAATCTCCCCGCCGCTGGGGGTGAATTTGACCGCGTTGTGGAGCAGGATCCAGACCATCTGCTTGAGGCCATGCGCATCGCCCAGAATGGTGACGGGCTCCAGGTAGGCCAGAATAATTTTGATGTCCTTTTCGTCGGCAAAAATTTCTCCCTGGCGACTGACCTCCTCGACAATGGTGCCCAGCTCCACCGGTTCCTTCTCAAGCGAAATATTCCCCTCATCGCCCTTCGACAGGGTCAGCAGATCTTCCAAAATGCGGGACATATAATTGATTTCTTCCAGATTGCTGGACAACACCTCCTGGTATTCCGTTTTCGAGCGGGGCTTGCCCAGCACCAGCTCGCTCTGCCCTTTCAACACGGTCAACGGGGTGCGAAGTTCATGCGACGCGTCACTGCTGAACTGGCGCATCTGGGCGAACGATTTTTCCAGCCGGCTCATCATTTCGTTGAAGGTGCTGGCGAGATTGCCGAATTCATCCTGCACCTCGGGAATGGGAATGCGCCGACTGAGGTTCGCGCCATGGGCGATATCCTGCGCCGTTCGGGTGATCTCCGTCACCGGTTTCAACGCGCGGGTCGCCATGAACCGTCCCCCCAGGGTGCTCAGGATCAAAGCAATGGGGATGGCGGTGAACAGAAAAATCCGCAGATTTTTCAGGGTATCCTCCACCCCTTTCATCGAGGTGCCCACCTGGATGAGGTTCACCAGGTTGCCGTTCCGGATCACCGGCATGGTGATAACGCGAATGCGGTGCCGGGGCGCCAGCTTGAAGGTCTCGTAGGTTATTTCGCTCTGAACCGCGCGGGAATAGGCGTCCTGCGTGAGCGGAAACTTGGAGGCATCGATCCCCTTGGAGCGCGAATCGACTTGCCCCGACCCGTCGTAAACCCGGTAAAACTTGTTGATGTTGCTGTAGCCGAGAAATTGATCGAAAAACAAATCCAACCCCGGCAGGGGCGTCCTGGAAAATTCGAGCAGGGCGGCCTTCTGGATCACGTTGGCCGAAACTTTTAGCGAATGATCGATGCTTTCGTGCAGGCGTTTGGAAAGGAAAACATAAAGCAGGATACTGAACAGGATCAGAAAAAATCCGAGAACCGCCACGTGCCAGGCCGTCAACCTGGAGCGGATGGAATTAAAAATCATAACCTTTATACCTTCATGACATAGCCGATCCCTCTTAGCGTGTGGAGCAGCTTGACCGGATATTTTTTATCGATTTTTTTCCTCAGGTGATTGACATAAACGTCGATGACATTGGTGAAGGTGTCGAAGTTGTAATCCCAGACGTGCTCCGCGATCATGGTGCGGGTCAGCACCTTACCCTCGTTGCGCATAAAATATTCGAGTAGGCTGTACTCTTTACCTGTCAGTTCGATCTCCTCGCCGTTGCGGTTCACCTTGTGGCTGACCAGGTCGAGGCTCAGGTCGCTCACCTTCAATTCCGTTTTGGTCTCGGCCTGGCCGCGCCGTAACAGCGACCGCACCCGCGCCAGCAATTCGGAAAAGGCGAACGGTTTGGTCAGGTAATCGTCGGCACCCTTGTTGAGGCCCGTCACCTTGTCCTCCACCGCATCTTTGGCGGTGAGGAGCAGGATCGGGGTATTGACTTTTTTATCCCGCAGGCGCGTCAACACTTCCAGGCCGTCCATCTTCGGAAGCATCAGGTCCAGAATGATCATGTCGTACTGGTTCAGCTCCGCGAGGTGAAACCCTTCT
>JAPUGN010000119.1 GCA_027298165.1 Nitrospinota bacterium | reverse complement strand
GGACTCTTCAAACCACCGAGAACTGGCAACGGGATAACACCCTGCCCCTGCCCGCTCAATTTTTAAGGATGTCCTCCCAGATGTCCAATCAGCGCGGCATCGGCATGCGGTACCGGCTGATGAGCCTGTGGCCGATCAATCCAAAAAATTCCCCCCGCTCCCCGACGGACAAACTCGGGTTGGAACAGGTGGCGAAAAATCCCGACCAACCCTTCACCTGGGTCGTCCAGAAAAACGGCATGTGGTTTTATGAAGCCATTAATCCTGACAAAGCCGTGGCGGAATCCTGCGCCTCCTGTCACAACCACCATCCGAAAAGCCCCAAAACCAATTTCAAAACCGGGGACGTAATGGGCGGCATTGTGATCGATCTTCCCCTGGGCCGGCGGTTCAAAAAGAAACCGAGCAGTGAAATTTTATTGCGCCCGGAAATAGTGGCCGATTACGTGCATTCCGTCCTGCAATCGGATCGTGCCATTTATGCCAAGCATGTGGTGGACCGCCTCGCAAAAAAAAGGATCCATTCGGCCAGCGAAAACTGGGAAAAGGAAAACTCGTTGATGCTGCCGGCACAATTTCTGTTGAACTCCAGCCGTCTCATCGGAAAAAAGAATCTGGGAGTGGATTTTAAATTGATCAGTCTCTGGCCCATCAACAGGAACAACCTTCCGGCCAACGAGTTTGAAACATTGGGGCTCGAAACGGTGGAATACCATCCCATCCGACCCTATACCGGCCGGATGCAGGTGGACGGCAAACTGTTCTTTCAAGCCATTTACCCGGATCGGGCGGTGGTTCCGGCCTGTGTTGAATGCCACAACGCGCATCCCAAGAGCCTCAAACGGGATTTCAAATTGTTGGATGTGATGGGCGGGATCGTCGTCACCCTGCCGGCGCATTGAATAAAAAAAACCCGGAAGCTCGAGGCTTCCGGGTTTTTCCAATACCGCCTTACAGAGGGGGGATTCTTCAGGCGGTTTGTTCCTTCAGCCGTTTCAATAATCCTTTGAAGGATTCCTGCCGGATCACCTTGGTGAATTGAAAACGGTAATTGCGGACCATGCTGACGCCCTGAACCAGAAAGTCGTAGACCCGCCAGTTCTGGCCTTCCCGCTTTAACTTGTAATAGATGGCGATAGTCCGGTCTGCACTCACAATATTGGTTTTAATAAAGGCGTAATCGCCCTTGACCCGCTCGCTCAGAAAATGCACCTTGCCGCCCTGGAAATTTTCAATGATGTGCATATAAGATTTCTCCAGGAGCTTCTGGAACAAGCGGATGAACTGTTCCTGTTCCTTGTGGGAACGGCGGTCCCAGACGTTCGCCAGCGTGTGCATGGCCATCTTCCTGAAATCGAACCGTTGCCCGATCACTTTGCGGAGGGCCAGCGTGCGTGACTGCTCGTCCTTTTTTAAATTCTCGTCGGTCACAATTTCGAGCACTTGATCCACCGTCATCTTGAGACCGCTGGCGGCATCGGAGAATCCGAATCCGGTAGTGCCCACCGCCGCCACTTTGAGCCGTTTGGGTTGCGACGGCTGGCTGGCCGCGGCATCCTCTTTGGAAGCGGCGGCGTTTTCGGATAGGGCCATTGAAGGACCCATCAGTACGAGCATAAGCAGCGCGCCGGCCAGGATGCTATTTGATTTTGGGTTGGTTTTCATGGAAAAATTCTCTCCTCATACTACGTTATGCAGTCTCCGTGCCACCCAGAGCAGGGTTCGGGCCGGAAATGCACAGGCCACGCTAAATCAAACTAATCAATTGGATACACTAGTTGCGATGTACTGAATATAACATAGACTACGAAGGTAAACCAACAAAAATTCACACAATTGTGACCAAAATGTATGAAATTCTTCACCCCTTGCAAGCTAACCATTGATTTTATTGCCTTAGCGCACTTGGAAAATATTGCTGAATTGGCACACGCTATTAGGAGTTAGGTCAATAATGACTTATAAAGATATACAGCCCTCGGCACACCTTAAGTGCTTAATATTCGAAATCCAAAACCCCTCCTCCCCCCTGCCTGGCTTCATAAATCCTGTTGACAGCGCCATGAGAATTGAGAATAATACACATAATTTCCAATATTTGAATAGGTTAACGGGTACTCTGTTTGAGAGTCGGCCCGCTTGTTTTTTAAAGGGATAAGGCATTTTTGCTATGGACCGGTACTGGGAACGATTCAAAACTCCTTTCATCTGTTTCGCAGGTTTTTCCGGCGTCGGTAAAACCACCCTGCTCGAACACCTGATCCGCCGTTTCAAGGAAGACCGCATCCGTGTCGGTTATTACAAGCACGATGCCCACCGGTTCAAGATGGACAAGGAGGGTAAAGACACGCAGCGGGGAGCGGTGGCGGGAGCCGGCATCGTCACCATCAACGATCCCGAGCATTTCGCGGTGATCGGCGAGAACCCGTTCAAGAAGCGCACCATCACCCACGCGCTGGAGCAGTGCGACTGCATCCTGATCGAGGGCTACAAGAAATCGCCGTTTGACAAAATCGTGTTTCTCGACGCCGAAGGCAAACTGCCCGTTCCCGCCGACGATGACGGCATCAAGGCGATCATCCACCAGGGCGTGATCGATGACACTTCGTTCACCGAGCGCGGTATTCCCCTGTTCCACCGCGACGAAGCGGACAAAATCTACGAATTCGTGAAGGAGCACTTTTACAGCCACACCAGGCCGCTACTCGGCGGCGTGTTCATCGGCGGACAAAGCAAGCGCATGGGCAAACCCAAGTTTTCGCTGTCCTACAATGGCCAGTCGGAAACCGAGCGCATGGTGCAGATGCTCTCCGGTTTCTGTGATCAGGTTTATCTCTCGGCCCGGCAGGAGCAGGATCTCCACGGCATTGGTGGCCTGCAGCATTGCGGACGCATCAACGACGAACATTACGGACTCGGCCCGGTTGGCGGGCTCGCCACCTTGATGGGAACCCATCCCGAAAAGGCCTGGCTGATCACCGCCTGCGACATGCCGTTTCTACGGGAAGACGCCATCGAGCGCATCGTGGCTGAACGCGATCCGCTCCGCTACGGCACCTGCTTTTTACAGAAAGGCGGAATCGGGGTGGAACCGATGTGCGCCATCTATGAACCGAAGTTCATTGTGCCTCTGTTCGAAGCCTTATCGCGGCGCGAGTTGTCCCTGACGCGTATCATCAGCGAACTGCCGTTCAAACACGTGACGGTATCCCCATCCGACCGGACGCATTTTACCAACGTCAACACCCCGGAAGAATATGAAGTCGCCCGCACCCAACGCGATCAGGAGGATGACTAGATGGCGATGATCCAGGTGGATGAGGCGCGCGACATCATCCTTTCAAAAATAGAACCGAAGGGCCTCGAAAAAGTTTTCATCGAAGAGGCCCTGGGACGTGTGCTGGCGGAGGACATTATCGCAGGGCTCAACAACCCGCCGATGGACAACTCGGCGATGGACGGCTACGCGGTGATCGCCGCCGATATTCAATCCGCGACGCCCGACAACCCGGTCAAACTGGAAGTCGTGGACCACGTTCCCGCCGGGTCGGTGGCCGGGGTCACTTTGAAAAATAATCAGGCGATCCGCATCATGACCGGTGGCCCGATCCCGCCGGGATCCGATGCGGTGCTGATGCAGGAAGACACCGATAAAAATGGCGGTGGCATCCTCGCCAAAGATAAAGCCGAGGTCGGCGAAAACATCCGCCTCGCTGGTGAGGACGTGAAGGAAGGCGAAGTCGTCATCAAAAAAGGGGTCGCCATCACCCCCGCGCATATCGGAATGATGGCGGTGGTGGGCCGGTCCAGCATCTACGTCGGTCAGCGGCCGACGGTGGCCATTCTCTCCACCGGCGACGAGATCGTGGAACTGGACGGCACCCCGACCGGTCCCTGTATCTACAACAGCAACGGCTACATGCTGTCGGCGCAGATTCGCTCCGCCGGAGGCATTCCCTGTTACATGGGCGTCGCCAGGGATGATGAAAAAGACCTGATGGAAAAATTCGACTGGGCGCTGAAATGCGATATCGTCGTCTCCTCCGGCGGCGTGTCGGTGGGCGACTACGATCTCGTCAAATCCACCCTCGACAAGTTGGGCAACGATATGATGTTCTGGAAAGTGGCTATGAAACCGGGCAAACCCCTCGCCTTCGGCAAAATCGGCGAGGTCCCCATTTTCGGCTTGCCGGGCAACCCGGTTTCGTCCTTTGTTTCGTTCGAACAGTTCGCCCGGCCGGCTATCAAAAAAATGATGGGCGCCCGGGATATCATGCTCCGCACCGTTCAGGCCACCCTGACCCGCACCGTCCACAAAAAAACCGGACGCCTGCATTTCATGAGTGCCGTCATTTCCTGGGACGGAAACGAAACGACCGTCGCACCCGCAGAAGAGCAGGGATCGGGGGTGCTCAAATCCGCGGTCAACGCCAACGGACTGCTGGTGTTTCCGCTGGAGAAAGACGAACTCAAAAGCGGCGAACAGGTAACCGTCCAATTACTGGACGTCTGATCATGTCTCATCCCCATTCCCGGCTCATTCGTTGCTTGGCCTCCTTATTCATCATTTCCTTATTATTGACGTTCAACGCTTCCGCCGACAAGGGCGCCTCCGG
>JAPUGN010000118.1 GCA_027298165.1 Nitrospinota bacterium | reverse complement strand
GCAAGCCCCAAAATAAGGATTGAAACCCCTAAGAAAAGGGCCTTCATTTTCCTTGACAAAATGCGGCTTAGACTTGTAATATCATGCTTCATTTTTTGACCCAGGGCTTTTCAAAAGTGATTTTTTTCATAAATAATCAAGAACTTCCCCGGTCCTCACTCACCAACTATATGTAAAGAGACTGAATTTCAGGGATTGCCGGTCGGAACTTAAAGGTCTTTCCTTTAAGGACGTTATATATAAGGGTTTGGATTCAAAAATCTGTATATTTCCAATGATACACCGGTCCTCCTCGGTATTGGAAATCGATTTGATTGATATAATAGCACCCCATCATTTGCCACAAGCCAGTATGGAGCAGCCATGACCGACGAACAGAAAAATGCCAACGAGACCCCCTCTCCTGAAGAAGATCCATTGGAAAAGATCAAGCAAGAGGCTCAGGAAGACGCCAGCTCCTACTATTCCCAGGGCAAATCGGACGATGACGCTATGACGGAAGCAGATTTCAACAAGCCGGTCCCTAAAATGGATGAAGACAAGGAAGAAATGAACCTGACGAAGGCCTTGGCGTACCTGGGATTCGGAATGGGTGCCCTGGCAATTATCGTCATTCTGTTTTTCCTGCGCGATTTGGACCACAAGGTGGGGGATGTGGATGCCGCCGTAGGAACCCTCGAGCAACAATTTGCCCCCCTCAAACAGGCGGTCGACGACAGCCTGGCCAAAGTCAATGCCGATATGTCCCAATTGAATGCACGGTTCGGCAATTTTGAGCGGCAGGCGGCGGTGACTGAACTGAAGCGCGCGCTGGTGGCAATCCAGACGGTCACGGCAAATACCGCCCCGGATGTGCAGGCGAAATCCAATCAAGTTGTGACCAGTATTGAAAATCTTCTGCAGGAATTGGGCGCGGGATCACCCGGCTCGGCTCCGGCCGCAATGACACCGGCTCCTGCGATGTCTCCGGCGGCACCCCCCGCGGAAGAAAAGCCATTTGAAATTATCCTGGAACAGCCCTCTGCCGAAACCACCCCGATGGCAGAAGTGCAACCCCCGGCTGAAGCTGCGGCTTCTGCCGAAACTGCAATCGAAGCCCCCATGGAAGAAGAAGCTCCCGCTGAAGAGCCCACAACTGAAGATGAAAGCGGTGCTGAAGAAGAAAGCGGTGGCGAGTCCGATGATGAAGAGGATGAAGAGGACGAATAAATTTTTGTCAATTTGAGGCCTGGGACCTTTTAGAGGTCTCAGGCCTTATTTATTTGAGCGGCTTCGGAATTTCATTATGCCTGTAAAATTCATCATTTTTATCATCCTGGCTACTTTCGTTGCCATTTTTGCGGTCAAAAATCTGGGGTTCGTGGATATCCGTTATTATGACTTTTACTTAAATCCCCAAAGTGCCCGCATTCCCCTACTGGTGGTGGTGCTCGCCTCTCTCAGTTTTGGTTTTTTCCTGGCTTGGATGGATGGATTTATTGCCAAGCTGAAACTGAAAGCCACCATTCGCCGGAACGATAAAACGATTCAATCCATGACCGAGGAACTGGATCGCTTTAAAAAATCCACTCTTTCCGAATCCGACAAGTAACGTTCTTCATGACCCCTGCCGATCGCCTCATGCATTCCAGGCCGCTTTCCCAACAGCAACTCCAGGATTTTGATCGCGACGGATTTCTCTTGCTTCATAAACCGTTTGACACCGCGGAAGTGGATCAAATCATATCATGGGTGAACGAGGTGCAGGCCTATCCCGAAACTCCGGGACAACACATGATGTATTTTGAGAAGAGTCTGCTGAAACCCGAAAAGCGCATTCTTCAGCGCATGGAAAATGTGTACGACTATCACCCAGGGCTCCAGGGTCTGCTGGACAGCGACCGCGTTAAGGGGACGGTTTCGGAATTGTTCCGCGAAACTGCGGTGCTGTTCAAAGATAAGATCAATTTCAAACTCTCCGGCGGCGGCGGATTCGAATGGCATCAGGACCAGGCGGCCGGGTGGTGGGTGTACGCGCCGATTTTCATCACCGCGCTTATTTGCATCAACCCGGTTACTCCCGAAAACGGACCTCTCGAGCTATCCGCCGGGCATCAAAAGAAGGGCCTGATAGGAAACAAGTGGGAACCGTTGAAGGAGTCCGACCTCAAGGGGATGAAACCCGAGACCTTCATGCTGGAGCCGGGAGACATGGTATTTTTCGATTCGTACGTTCCGCACGGGTCCGCACCCAATAAGACCGATCAACCCCGCCGCGTGCTTTACATCACCTACAACAAACTTTCCGAAGGTGATCACCGTAAGCAGTATTACGCGGACAAGCGCAAAAACTTTCCCCCCGACTGCGAACGCGATCCGAACAAGGAATACAAGTACCGGGTTTAGAGATCCGGATCAGATTTTGGGTTGTTGCTGGGTGATGCAATGAATTGCCCCAAGTCCCAATACCAAAGTTTCGCAGGGGATTCCCACGATTTCTCTGTCCGGATAATATTTGTGTAACAGTGATTCGGCGACAGCGTCGTTGGGATGGCGGTAAGTGGGTAACAGGACCGCCCGGTTGCCGATATAAAAATTGGCGTAACTGGCGGGCAGGCGTCCTTCATCGCTGTCGATGCGTCCGGGCATCGGGAGTTTGACCACGTTCAACGCATTGCCGTCGGTATCCCGGAACGACTCAAGAATTTTGAGGTTTTCTTTCAGCCAGGCGTGGTTGGGGTCTGCAGGATCCTCCTCCCAAGACAAGAGCACCGTATCCGGATTGACGAACCGCACCAGATTGTCGATATGGCCGTCGGTGTCGTCGCCTTCGATATGGCCCTGGCACCAGAGAATGTGGCTGACCCCCAGATACCTTTTCAGATAGGACTCCATCGTTTCCCGGTCGAGTCCGCCGTTGCGATTGGGGTTTAACAGGCATTGCTCGGTGGTGAGGCACAAGCCCCGGCCGTTGACTTCGACCGCTCCGCCCTCCAGCACGATGCCGGGTTCAAAGGCGGTGCCTCCCAACGCATCCATAATGGTGGCACCGGCACGGTCATCCAGGTCCCACTCGTATTTTTTGCCCCAGGAATCGAACTTCCAGAGATTGGCCGAAACCTCACGCTTGTCGGAGGAGGGGCTCCTTATCAGAAAATTGGGACCGTAATCCCGTATCCAGGCGTCATTAGTGGGGATCACATAAAGCTTTATATTTTGAATATCTATAGATCGTTTCTTAAGTAATTCATTTATAGTTTGACTATCCACATCCCCGTTCACCAGGAGGTGAATCGTTTCACCGGGTGCCAGCGCCTGGATCATGTGGATATACACTTTCTCTATTTCGGCGAGATCCTGACCGGGCCAGGTTTCGGAGTTATGAGGCCACGTCAGCCAAGTGGCGGAATGGGGTTCCCATTCGGCGGGCATGCGGAAACCCAGATTGGCGGGATAGGAATCAGGTTGCATTCGGGTCGATGTACAAGCGGGTCAGATCCTGATAAGCGTCAACCCGGCGGTCTCTCAGAAAAGGCCAGCTCTGCCGGGTTTCTTCGATCAACCCGAGATCGCAGTCGGCGACCAGCACCTCGGGCTCCTGCGAGGAAGCCTGGGCCAAGCACTCTCCGAACGGATCGCAAACAAACGAACCGCCCCAGAAATTGATTTGGCCCTCTTTCCCCACCCGGTTGACGACGCAGGTGAAAATGCCGTTGGCGATGCTGTGGGCCTTTTGGATGGTTTGCCAGGCGGCCACCTGTTTGTCCGCCACTGCTTCGTCAAAGGCCTGATACCCGATGGCGGTCGGATAGAACAGGAACTGAGCACCCGATAAGGCTGTCAAGCGGGCCGCTTCCGGGAACCATTGGTCCCAGCAAATCAGGACGCCCACTTTTCCAAAATGCGTGGAAATGGCCTGAAACCCCATGTCCCCGGGAGTGAAATAAAATTTTTCATGGAAACCGGGATCGTCCGGGATGTGCATTTTGCGGTAGCGTCCGGCCATCGAGCCGTCGGTATCAAGCACCACCGCGGTATTGTGATAAATCCCCGCGGACCGTTTCTCGAACAGAGGCAGGATGACCACCACCCCCAGTTTCGCGGCCAGTTGCGACATGGCCTCGGTCACCGGGCCGGGAATGTCTTCCGCCAGTTTGAAATTATCAGGGTCCTCGATCTGGCAGAAATAAGGCGTCTGAAACAGCTCCTGCAGGCAGATGATCTGCGCACCCTGTTCCGCCGCCTTGCGGATTCCTGCTTCGGCTTCCTGCACATTGGCCTTGGAGTCTTCACTGCAGGCCATTTGGACCAGGCCGATTTTCACGATTTCCTTGATGGTATTGGAGGTCATAATTTAATAAAATCAGAGATAACGTAGCGGTGGAATTGGATCGGGAGTATAGGGGAACTTCAATCTGACGGCAATCAGTTTTACCCTGCCGGACCGGGAGCCCTGGTTGTTTGAGAACAAACTTTATGTTATAAATCAATAGTTTATATCGGTTTGCGGCAATTCAGCATTGCGCCCAACCGATTCGATGGTGTACAAGGGAAAGTTTTAGATATTCAGGATTTAAAGGACCATGTGGGTTAAGCAGGCATTTCGAGATTATTACAAACCGAAACTCCGCCGGGAGCTGAAACGCGACCCGACTCAGGAGGAGTGCGACCAGCGGTTTGAGGAAATCTATAAAAACCTTCGGCTGACCCTGCTCGCCGGGGTGTATGAAGGGGTGTCCCTTTATTTTTATGAGATTAGCCAGTTCACCCTGGACGAGTTCAATACCTTCCGCGATACATCGGATGAGTATATTCTGGAACGCTTCGGTGGCGGAAACTTCAAATTGAACTTTTATGAGGGCGATTCCTTCGTGGTCACCGTTAATTTCAAGCCCAAGGGAGCACCCAAGTGGCACCACCTGCTCCCTGATAAAGCCAAACCTTTTGTGAAATCCTGATGAATTCACTCGCCTCTTCGACGTTGTCCGGTCACCAGTTGGAAGTCGACCCATGGAACGAGTTGTTGGAATCTCTCAAAACCCTGGACCATTCGGTAAACGTTGAGGGGTTGACGGGTTCCTCGCGGGCGTATCTGCTGGCCCAGGCCTGGAAGCGCAACAAGCGTCCGCAGGTCATCATCACCGCAGACCCCATTCAGGCGGAAATCTGGCTTTCTGACCTACGGTTTTTTCTCCATCATGAAAAGGTTCGAGTGGTCCCCCATTGTTTCCCGACCTGGGAGTTGTTGCCCTATGAACCGCTATCACCGTTTAGCGAGGTGTCCGGTGAACGCCTCGCCACTTTAAACGCGTTGATGGAAAATCAATGTCCGATTCTGGTGGTGCCTGTGGAGTCGGCGTTGCAGTATCTGATGCCCCGCGCCTCTCTCCGCAATCTGACGTATGACATTCGGAAGGGTCAAACTCTCGACCGGGAGGTGTTCGAAATGTGCCTGGTCGATAACGGGTATAACCGCTCGCACCTGGTGGAAGAGCGGGGCCAATTCAGTTCGCGGGGCGATATTCTGGATGTCTTTCAATCCCATCAGTCGCATCCCATCCGCATCGAATTTTTTGGCGACGAGGTGGAATCCATCCGCAAGTTCGAGGTGAGCTCTCAGGTGTCCATCGAAGACAACGATCAGGTGAAGATTCTTCCCTTACGGGAATTGTGTTTGACCGAAAAGGATTATCAGGGCGGGATGAAAAAGATTCTGCAATACGGCCGGGATCATGAAGTGGAAGCCTCCCGGTTCAAGGAGTTGGTGGAGAAGCTTGAGAATCTGAAAAAATTTTCCGGAATGGAGATGCTGGCTCCTTTCTTTTTTGACCAGCGTGAAAGCCTGTTCGATTACCTTCCTCAAAACACGTTGATCGTTCTGGACAATATGGAATTATTGAAAGAGAAATGCGGCCAGCACGAAGAGTTGGTCGAAGAAGAGTACCATCATTGTGTGGACCGGGGTGATGTCGCCGCCGATCAGGATGATCTGTATCTTTCCACTGAAATATTTTTGAATCATCTTCAATCCCGGCCTCAAGTAACTTTCAATACGCTGAAACTTTCGGAAGAGGAGGAAGAAGCCTCAACGCGGTTTCGGGTCCAGCCGCTCCCACCGTTTCAGGGTAAATTTGATCTGTTTGCGGACCACGCCGCACAATGGCTGAAAAAAGGTTTTGCAGTGACGGTGGCTGCACCTACGAAGGGGCATGTCCGGCGCATGAACGAGTTGC
>JAPUGN010000117.1 GCA_027298165.1 Nitrospinota bacterium | reverse complement strand
TTCGGGCCGTGAATGATCGCCTGACCGATCGCCAGCCGCTGGCGCAAACCACGGGACAGGTTGCCGGCCTTATCGTTCAGCCGGTCTAACAGATGCACTCGTCCAGCGGTCAGTTGCACCGTGGCCTTCATCTTTTCATATGGAATGTTTTGCGCCAGGGCCATATATTGAAGGCATTGACCAACCGTCAAATCATCATAAATTCCGTAAAAATCAGGGAGATATCCGATCAGGCGGTGGCATTCCCGAGGATTGTCCAGCACCGAAACGTCGTGCAGGCGGATGTGTCCGGAAACCGGTCGGGCGAGTGCCGCCAGGCAGTTCATCAGAGTGGTTTTTCCCGCGCCATTGGGACCCACCAGGGCGGTCACCGTTCCGGGCTCTATGGCAAAAGAAACTCTGTCCAAAGCTCTTTTCCCCGGATATTCGTATGTTAAATCTCTAACCTCAATGAGGGGCATAAAAGTTCCTGAATTGAGTAAGTGATAGGGTTCCAATTAGGTTAAGGCCTATCCTGCACAAAAAATATAAAAAAATTGGGTATATATTTTGACCCACTTCAGGCTGTAGGATTTATAATGTAGTGTCGCCAAAAATGAAGATATGGAGAGGCTTGGTGCCATGCTCAAACAGTTGACGGACAAAAGTTGCCTTCTTTTGCTGTTAATGGGTTGTATTCTTTCCGTTTATACCACCTCTTTTGGGGGAGTTATTCTTGAATACCCCACCCCTACAGCCGACAGCAGTCCGGCCGATCTGGCTTTTGACGGTCAGGGTAATCTCTGGTTCACGGAGCTCAATGCCAACCGGATCGGCAAGCTCATCCCCTCCGAGGCCAAGTCATTAACTTCACAGGGTATTACCGAATACGAACTGCCCCATCCCAACAGCAAGCCTCATTTCCTGACGGTAGCCCGCAATGGCTTGGTCTGGTTTACCGAAATGGGCGGCAACCGCGTCGGCAGTTTGAACCCCAAAACAGGCGTCATCCAAGAATATGAGATTCCCTCCCCCCACAGCGAACCCCACCAGATCGTGGAAGGAACCGACGGCTCCATCTGGTTTCTGGAATTTCAAACCAATAAAGTTGGCCGGCTGAACCCGAAGACAGGCAAGATCACGGAATATCCTGTGGGACCCGGAAATCCGCATGCCCTTGCTGTGGACGGGGACAAACTGTGGTACACCCAGGGCGGCATGTTTTGGGTCAACCTGTTTTTCAATAAACTGGGGTGCCTGAATACGAAAACGGGAGAGGTGCAGGAGTTCGCGGTGCCTCCGGAAAAATCCGTCCCGCACGGATTAACCCTGTCCGCGAACGGGACGGTGTGGTTCACCGAGATGTTTGCCAGCAAGCTGGCCAAGCTGGAACTCA
Source organism: Nitrospinota bacterium (assembly GCA_027298165.1). Taxonomy (GTDB): domain Bacteria; phylum Nitrospinota; class Nitrospinia; order Nitrospinales; family Nitrospinaceae; genus SZUA-226. The sequence continues at coordinate 1,530 of JAPUGN010000117.1, read as the reverse complement.
AGGAAGGCAAACAGCAGATCGTGGAATATTTTCTGGGCAAACGGCGAAGTCCGCACGACCTCCGGGTCGATGAAAAGCGGGGCTACGTCTGGTTCACCGCCGCCCGGCCCGACGCCATCGGCCGGCTCGACCTTTCGCAGGCGGAGCCGGGAACCTCGAAAGGCGTGAAATACTATAAACTGCCCGATCCGCACAGCCATCCCACCCAAATTGCCCTGGGTAAGGACGGAAACGTCTGGTTTACGGAGATGGGGATGTATTTCCGGGGCCGGTACAACAACAAAATTGGCATGCTAATCCCCTGAGGACGCCACGATTTCAGTGCCTCCGGGCCTCAACATCCGGCTTTCCAAACCTCCATTTTTAAATAACACCTGAAAGTCCCCAGTGTTGCAATACCTGCCTGAGACCCGCTTCAACCCCGGTAACGCGAGGCCCGTTGGCGCGTCCGGCCCGGGATACCCGGCGCGGGTAAAAACACTGGTTTGAGGAGGGTTTGGGCAGGGCTCTGCGGGATTCCCCCTGAAACCCACCCGCCTCTGTCCCAGGGAGCCGTATTTTCTTTCATTTCAAGGCTTAGACTCGGGAGATTTTCCTGAAAACCGGGTCGGATTTTATGGAAAATTCTTGGAACATGTGCGATTTTATATTATCATTCTCGTTTCTCGTGGTGTCCTGAGAATCTCAGTTTCTGGAGCCGCCCACGGTTGATTAAGAATCCCCATTTCAATGATTATATAGATTCATAGGAGAAGCCCCATGGAAGCTGTGGCAGAGCAAGCCAAAGCCTCGAGCACGAAAAAACAAACGATCAGGATCACCATTTGCAAAAGCCTGAGCGGCATTGCCGAAGGTGCGGAAAAGGTCTATCAGGAATTCGAAAAACAGATCGAAGAGCATCAGGCGGCGGTGGAAATCATGGAAAAGGGCGGTTGCTCTCTGGGCCAGGTGGGATGCCGCGGGTATTGCAGTCGCGACGTTCTGGTGGATGTCTATATTCCCGGTCAATCACGCATCACCTATGAACGCGTCAAGCCGGACATGGTGGCCAAGATCATGCAGGACCACATCATCGGCGGTAAACCGGTGGCCAAGGGCGCGGCCAAGCCGGATTATTACGAAAAACTCGAGAGGCAGACGCGCGTAGCTCTGGCGCACGGCGGCAAAATCGATCCGGAAAATATCGATGACTACATCGAAGTCGACGGTTATAAAGCGCTCAAAAAAGTGCTGACCACTATGACACCGGCGGAAGTGATCGCCGAGATCAAGAAATCCAATCTGCGTGGCAAGGGCGGCGGCGGTTTTATCACCGGCGAAAAGTGGGAAAAGACCGCCAGCCAGAAAGCGGAAAAACGCTACATCATGGTCAATGGCGACGAAGGCAACCCGTCTTCCTACATGGACCGGAGTGTGATGGAGGGCTCTCCCCATCAGGTGCTGGAAGGTTTGTTGATCGGTGCCTATGCCATGCAGGCGACCCATGCCATCATCTACACCCGTTCCGATTACGGCATTGCGGTGCGCCGT
>JAPUGN010000116.1 GCA_027298165.1 Nitrospinota bacterium | reverse complement strand
CTTCAAGGGGTCGGGTGAGGTTTTCGGATCCATCCAGCGGTCATACTGTTCGGGCAGGAGGATCACCGGCATGCGGTGATGAATGGACTCCAGTTCCCGGTTGGCGGCGATGGTGATGATGGTGAAGGTTCGGAGCGTTACCTGGCCGCTGTCCCATTCCGACCACAGCCCGGCGAACGCAAACAACCCGCCGGTGCGCATGCGGATGTATTGGGGGGATTTTCCCTCGTCGCGGACCTGCCATTCGTAAAACCCGTCGGCGGGGACCAGACAGCGCCGTTTCCGGAATGAAGAACGGAAGCTGGGTTTTTCGTGGACGGTTTCTGCGCGGGCGTTGATCAAGCGGTTTGCCATGTCCGGGTCCTTGGCCCAAGAGGGGATCAGGCCCCAGCGCAGGGTGTGGATTTCGCGCCCCTGTGCCCCGGCAAGGATTACCGGAACCGGCTGGCTGGGAGCGATATTGTAGCGTGGGCCATGCTTCAGCTCAAAAGCGGTGGCCTGAAAATGCTCCTTCAGCGTTTTGATCGGTTTCGTCAGGCTGTAACGTCCGCACATGATGCCCCGGCTCTTCCCCGGTTTACAGGTGAAAGAAAGTTTGGGAGGTTGCGGTTTCAATCATATAATGATTTATAGAATATAGAAAGAGTCTTCATTTTATAAGGAAAACGCGATGCATGTGAAATCCGCCGGGCCGCTGGTGAAAAACGGCAAGAAAATTTATTCTGGAATCTTCCGTGATGGCAGTGCCGGACAAAAGGCCAAAAAACGGTACCGGGAACGCCGACGCAAGCTGATGAAAAAGGAATACCGGCTGATGGTGCTGACCGGTGTGCCCTACGGTCCGGGTCAGGAAACCACCTGGACGTATGCTCATTCTCCCACGTATCAGGAACCAACCCTAATGTACCTGACCGGTATCAACCAGTCGGAAGTGATTTTGCTGTTGGATCCCGGGTCGAAAGAATCCGACGAAATCCTGTTTGTCAAAAGGAAGGATCCGCGAAAGGAATTTTGGGATGGCGTCCGCTTCGGGGTGGGCGATCCTGAAAGCATCCGTGAAGTGAAACGGGTGACCGGCATCAAGGACGTGCAGGACATCGACGATTTCAATGATATTCTCAAAAAACGTTTTTTGAAGCGGAAAAAGAAAGAGGTGGGCACGTTCTGGCTGGAAAGCACGCGGGCCGGCCACCGGAGAGCCATCCAGACCGACCACAACTGGAAATTCAAACAAAGAATTGAAAGGCTTCTCCGGAAATGGAAAGCCCCCAAGGGGTGCCTCAGCAATATTATGGAGTCTCATTTTAAGTTGCGATTGCCGCTGGATGCCTACGATATCGCCAACACCCTGAAGGCCCAGAAGATTACCGGCGTGGCGTTCAAGGAGACCTTGCGGAATTTCAAGAAGCTCAATAACGAGTGCATGGTCCAGGGATTTATTGAAGGGCAGATGCTGATGCACTCGCCCTACGGGCTCAGCTTTCCGGGGATCATCGCTGCGGGCCACAACGCCACGGTGCTGCATTATATGAAAAATGACGATCCCATCGTCAAAGGGGAACTGGTGCTGCTGGATTTCGGGGTGCGCTGGATGACCATGCACGCGGATATCTCCCGCACCGTTCCGGCTTCCGGAAAGTTCAATCCGATGCAGAAAATTTTATACGAGATCGTCCTGACGGCTCAATTGGCAGTTGAGAAAAAAGCGCGGGCCGGGGAGACTATTGTCGATTTGAACAATGTGTGCTGGGAGACGCTTCGAAAAGGACTGGACGAGAAATTTCACAACCGGGGCGGTATCTCAAAAATGGAGTACCAGGGCCGTCCGCACGGCGTGAGCCACCTCATCGGCGAACAGGAACACGACGGCGACCCGTTCCGGGATTATGGCATCGAACCGATGAGACCGGGTTGGTTGATCAGCAACGAACCGGGTCTCTACGGACGGTTTCGCTGGAAACACAAGAGCAGGGTGTATGACGAGGAAATCGGGATCCGGATCGAGGACAACCTGTTAATCACTCCAACCGGTTGTGTGAATCTGTCGCAAGGGATACCGAGACGGGTGGCGGAGATCGAACGGTTGATGGCGCGTCCGCGCCGGAAGTGATCAGAGTTCCTTCAGGGCCTGCATCACTTCATCGACATGGCCTTTGACTTTGACCTTGGGAAAAATTTTCCGGACGACGCCTGTCTTGTCGATGATGAACGTGCTCCGCACGATGCCCATGAACTTCCTGCCATAGAGCGTTTTTTCCTGCCAGACGCCGTACTTGTTCACCACTTTTTGATCGACATCGCTGATCAGGGTAAACGGCAAGTCGTATTTGTCGATGAATTTCTGATGTCTTTCGGGAGGGTCGATGCTGACGCCAAGAATTTCCGCGCCCTTGAACTTTTTGAACTGATCGCGAAAATCGCAAGCCTCGGTGGTGCACCCGGGGGTCATGTCCTTGGGGTAAAAATAAAGGATGACGTTCTTCTTGCCCTTGAACGCGCTTAACTTGACTTTGTTCCCGTTTTGATCAGCCGCTGAAAAATCGGGAGCTTTGTTGCCTTCTTTGATCATAACCCCTTCAGAGCGAACTCTAGGCCCCCAGCTCTTTAATCAGTTTGTCCAGGCTGGCGTTGAGCCCCTCGATCTTAGCCTTGATTTCCTTGATGGGATTCCTGCCGGGCCTCATATTGAAAATCATTCTTGCATCGCCAATGATTCTATCAATTTTTTCAAAGGTTGCTCTGGAGGGCTTTGGAGTTTTGGTGCATTGGGTTTCAAAGAATACGATGATACGTGATAATTTGCCATCCACCTGAAATCCCGTGACGGAATCGCCTCTCAGTGAAGAGATTTTTTCCATGTATCCCCAGATGCCGCCCCGGCCCTGCGTTACCTCAAAACTACCGCGCAGTTCCTGGCTGGCGTCACTGCAGGCATTCGCAAAAACCAAGTGAGGCGTCAGGAACATAAAGAGGAGCAATCCTGCAAAAAATATTCGCAAGCATACGGCTGATTGTGCTTTCCTGCCTTGAAAAAAAACCATAGCTTTTCCCCGTTTATTTGGGTTGGATTAATTAACAATCAAATCGCTGGTTTTGCGCCAAATCATCCATATTTGTGCATGTAAACAAGAAAAGGGAGGGTTGTCAAACTTATTATTTTTTAAGCGGTTTTGTTTTTAAGACGAGTCTATTAAGAGTTGAAAACTCAAGATCATTGGCGGAATATTTTATGATCCTTCAGTTCCTTGAAGGCGGGGTCGTTGTGCAGGGCTTTCAGGACGGACGGCTTGATTTTTTGAATGAACTTCAGATTTACGATCGCCCCATCCCGATCACCTTTTTGTGCATAGGCCTTGGCCAGCAACACCCGGTGCGAAAGAATATTTTCGTGATCGGGGTGTGATATGAGGGCACGCTCCAGCAGAGTGATGGATTTGTGCGGCGTTCCGATATGGTAATAGGCGGCCGCCATATTGAGCGTGCTCATCAAATGTCCGGGGTGCGACCGGAGCGCCAGGGAGTACAAAGCCAGCGCCCGCTGGTACATCCGGTAATGCGCGAACACCTCGCCTTTGCGGTTCAGTGCTTCTGCGGGACGGAAAAACGGCTCTGTGGTATCCAGCATGGGCCGGGTGTCCGTAGTTTGCGCGGGCAGTTCCGCCAGACTGATTTTGGCCAACCCGTCCGGGTCGCCCAGGGCCCGCGATTTTTCATAATAGTCCCGCGCCTGGTCCAGCTGGCCCCGCATCACCCGTAAATCTCCCAGTTCCTGGTAGCCTTTGGCTTGCAGGACAGTGTCCTTCGAATGGGCGCTCATGAGTTGCGTAACCGATTTTTCGGTCAGTTCCAGCCGCATCAGCAGGCTGGCGAGGGCCACCTGCACCTGATGGGTGGCTTTATCGTCCGGTTTGAGGCGGGCGGCGGTCTGGATTTCGAACAGCGATAAACCGTATTCGCCGGACTGGTACAGCGCCCGCGACCGGTCGAGATGATGCTGGTGCGGGTCGACACTTATGGGCAGTTGGTCCGTGCCGCCTTTTTTGATGAGCTCGATCAAGGCCCGGGAAGCTTCCACCTTGGGATGATCCTGGCGCGTTTGCCAGTTCCGGTTCAGGTAATCCTCGGCTTTCTGAAATTTCTTCTGGAGGGTATACAGGTATCCCAGCTGGTATCCGGATTCCAGATCCTCCGGGTTGAGGGACAGGGCTTTGAGAAAGGATCGCTCGGCCTGATCCAGGTCGTTCAGGGTGAAGAAATTCATGCCCCGTTCGTAATGATAGATTGGGTTGGCTGCGTCCAACTCCGCGGCGCGGGCCAGCTCCTGGTTGGCCAGCTCCATGTAGCCCATTCCAGCCAGGGTTTGCGCGAACTGGTAGTGCGAATCCTTGCTGTTGGGGTGCTGATGGACGGCGATTTTGCAGGCTTGGTCCGAGAGCTCTACATTTCCCTGGATGCGGTATATCCGGCAATGCGCAAAGGAAATCGCCGGGTGCCGGCGCTGGATGTTGCGACCCTGCTGAAGAATCGTGTAGGACTCCTTGTAACGCTTCAATTCATAGAGAAGCAGGGATTTCAGAACCAGGGGCGTGCCTTTGCTCGGGTTTTCCCGGTGGGTGCGGTCGATCAGGTGCATGGCTTCGTCATATTGGTTTTTCTCGACCAGTTGGTGAAACTTCAGGTAGGCGGGATTTTTGCGGTCCCCTTTTGCCTGATGTGCATCCCACAAGGTGATGTCCGTTCCCGGGAACTCAGCCAGAGCGCCAGAACTGAACACCATAAAACTC
>JAPUGN010000115.1 GCA_027298165.1 Nitrospinota bacterium | reverse complement strand
GCATCTGGAGGAAAAACTGAGTTTTGCCCTGTTCCACCATCCGGCCCTCGTTTCCTGGTGGGAAAAAGCCCTGGGGGTTGAAACCTTTGTCCTTCTGGCTCATCTAAGTCCAAACACATGGGTACTGGACAACCGTCCGTTGCCGCCCCATGGCGCGATTCCCAATTTGAAAATCAAAGGGAACTACATTTATGATTGGCAGAACCTGTATTCCCTGACGCAGAAAGAGCGCGAGTTGGTGATCAAACCCTCGGGATTTTCTCCCCAAGCGTGGGGTAGCCGGGGAGTGGTGGTGGGACATGACGTGTCGAGCGAGGATTGGGGCAAAGCTCTCGACCGGGCGCTCACGGAGTTTCCTCACCAGCCTTATATTTTGCAGGAGTTCCATAAAGGCAAGCGGATCGAAACCGCCTTCTGGAATTCCAAAACGCAGGCCATGGACACTATGGAGAGCCGGGTGCGATTGACGCCTTACTATTTTGTGGTGGCAAACGAGGCGCGGTTGGCCGGCATTCTGGCCACGTTGTGTCCGCACGACAAAAAGAAAATTCATGGCATGGTGGATGCAGTCATGGTGCCCTGCGCGACGGGGCTGGAAAACAAGGTTTAAACGATGATGCAGCTTTACAATATTGATGGATGCGGTTATTGTTCCATGGTCAGGGAGGTTTTGGACAAACTCCAGATCGAATATGAAAAAATCGATGTTCCCTGGCCTCACCATTTAAGAAAAAATGTTCGCGAAATTTCCGGCCAAACCTCGGTTCCGGTACTGGTCGACGGGGATGTGGTGTTGGACGACGAGTATGACATCATAGACTATCTCAAAACAACCTATCCCATTCTTTCCTGATTAATCCAACAAAGGTTCATTATGGAGCGCTGGCAAAAACAACTGAGCGATAGTGTGGTAAAAGTCAAGGATCTGCCGTTTGTTTCCGGATCGAAGGATTACATGGAAAAGCTCGAGAAGGTGGCGGAGATTTTTCCGATCCGCATCAACTCCTATTTTCTGGACCAGATCAAGGAAGAAAACGATCCCATGTGGAAGCAGGTCGTCCCGACTTTGGAAGAGCTGGACGATTTTCTGAGCGCGGAGGAGACTTTGGAATCTGATCCTCTGCATGAAGAAGAGGACATGCCGGTGCCCGAGCTGGTCCACCGCTACCCCGACCGCGTGTTGTTGATGCTGAATAACCAATGTCCGGTCATCTGCCGGTTTTGCACCCGCAAGCGCAAGATCGGTTTTCCGGGCATCGTGACGCGCGAAACCCTGCGCCAGGGTATCGAGTACATCGCGCGGCACCCGGAAATCCGCGACGTGATCATGTCCGGCGGCGATCCCCTGCTGGTGCCCGACAAGGAGTTGGAACGTATTTTGCGGGCGCTTCGGGAAATCAAACATCTGGAAATCATCCGCATTGGCACCCGCGTTCCCGGCACCCTGCCGGACAGAATCACCCCGGAGTTGTGCGACATGCTAAAAAAATATCATCCCCTTTACGCCAACCTGCACTTCAACCATCCCGCAGAAATCACGCCAGAGGTGGAAGCGGCCTGCAACCGGCTGGCGGACGCCGGTATTCCATTGGGCAGTCAGACGGTTCTGCTTAAAGGCGTGAACGATGACGTGGAGATCATGAAGGAACTGATGCACAAACTGCTCAAGATTCGCATCAAGCCGTATTACCTGTACCAGGCCGATATGACGGTGGGTACGGACCATTTCCGCACCCGGATCGAAAAGGGTCTGGAGATCATCCGCGGGCTGCAGGGCCATACTTCCGGCATGGGCGTGCCTTATTATGTGATCGATACCCCCGGCGGCGGTGGCAAAGTCCGGCTCCTGCCCGACACCGTGGTGGAATTCAACGACCGCGAAATCCTAGTCCGGAATTTCGAGGGCAAGGTTTTTCGATATCCCCAGCCCACCGAAAAAACGCAGAAAAATACCGTGTTGGACCCCACCGTGGTGCCTTCTTCCGGCAAACTGTGCGAATTGGCATAATTCCCCCCGCAAATAACCCCCTGATCCCTGAGTCACTCCGCCCAGCGGCACGCTGGTTTTGACAGATATACTCCCTTGAATTAAACTGTCTTCGGTTGCCGGTGATTTCCGGAATTGGAGTTCTTAGAGGCCATCGTTTGGCGAAAAATCTGTGAAAAATTTCCTGAAAAAAAATCTGATTGCAGGACTGCTGGTGATCATCCCCATCGGCCTGACTTATATCGTGTTCGCATTTGTCATCGGCAAACTGGACGCCCTTATGGCGCCGGTGGTGACCTGGATCATCCTGCGACTGCAGCTTCCCTTGCCGGCGGACTTCCACCTTCCCGGACTGGGTTTCATTTTAATCGGTCTTTTTATTTTTTTGGTAGGCCTGGTGGCCACCAACTTTTTAGGGAAGCAACTGGTGCGGGCTTGGGATTATTTAATGCATCAGGTTCCATTCGTCCGGGGAATTTACATGACCATCAAAAAGGTGGTGGAAACCATTTCCCGTTCGGATACGCCTTCCTTCGACCAACTGGTGCTGGTGCATTATCCGCATGAGACGTCCCGCATGATCGGCTTGGTGGCCAGTGAAGGGCGCGGGGAAGTCGTCAGCCGGACGGGAAAGGATCTGGTGAACGTGTTTCTGCCGCTCCTCCCCAATGTCACACTGGGGTTTATGCTGCTGGTGCCACGCGACCAGATCGTTACATTAAAGATGACCCGGGAAGAAGGGATCAAGTATCTGATGTCGTTTGGATTGGCAACGCCCGGAATGGACAAACAGAAAACATCCGCCTGACGCGGAAAATCAATTCGGCTCCTCTTTTTTACCGACAATTTTTTCGCTGATGTCTTTGGCGATCCGCGTTTTCATGGCTCCCAGTACTTTTCCCGCCACCCGGCTTTTCATCCGGGAAATGATAATGATGGCGATGTCTTCGTCCATGCGCTCCAGAAGCGAGGCGGCTTGCACCGGTTTCATATTGGAGTAGGCCTTCACTAGCGATTTTACGTTTTTCTCGATGAGATCTTTTTTGATGCCCAGCATTGCTTCAGTGCGCGCCAGGGCCTCTTCGATTTTTTGCAGGTCCGCTAAAACCTTCTGTTCCAGCGCCTGTAGATTTTTTTCCTTGAGGAGCTGTTCTTCCTCCCGCTTTTTCAATTCCCGGTTTTTACGTTCAATCATCTCCAGCAGGCGCAGCGTCTCGGGAGAAACCGATGCCGGTTGGGTCGGCAGTTGCGGAGGTTCGGTGGGTGCCTGGGGCGGGGACCCCGGTGTTTCTGCGCGGGTGCCCGCAGAGCCCGGATTTTGAATTGCCTGCACCCGTGGATCCGCATTCTGGGCATGGGTCCACGTGACTGCCAGCAGGACAACCATGCAGGTGCATCCGGTAAGGGTTTTAAGGGAAAAAATTTTCATAAGTTTCTCATCTGCCATCGTGTTGACGAAACTTCATCCTGAAACGCGATTTCTTGTTTGATCATTTTGCGGCGTGCGTTCAACAATTCCCGGTCCTTTAAAATTTCCAGGACGCGCCGCTTTTTCATCGCCTCCACCAATTGGGTCCGCTGGGCCTCCATCTTCTGGCTGCTTCTGGTAATAAGGTGTTCCTGGATCACGGTCCGGATGCCCATGGATTGAAAATACCGGTCGTACAAACCCAGGATCTTGCCCGAGAGGCTTTGTTGAAGGCGCGTCTGCAAGTCCTCCCGATTTTTTTCGCCGGAGGTTTTTAAGTTCTGGAATTCATGTTGCCGGGCATAGTGATGATTTTGCATCTCCGCCAGGGCGCGTTGCTCCAGAGTTTCGGCATTTTTACGCAACCTCAATAAAGTTTCGAAACGATAGGTCATGGTCCGCCCTCCACAACCGCCTTCAGCCCGGCGACGCTCTCTTCCATGGAGGCCGTCTCCTTCATGCTCTGCCGCAGAAACCGGTTGAACTCATCGATCTTTTGAATGGCCAGATCGATTTTCGGATTGCTTCCTTCCGCGTAGGCGCCGATGTTGATCAAATCTTCCGCCTCGCGGTAGGTGGCGAGGATGTCCTTGAACTGCATGGCCAGATCGATCTGTTCCTGCGGGACGACATCGATCATCAGCCGGCTGATGCTTTCCAGCACGTCGATTGCCGGGTAGTGGTTGTGCGTAGCCATCCGCCGCGACAACACGATATGGCCGTCCAAAATGGCGCGCACCGCGTCCGAGATGGGTTCGTTCAGATCGTCGCCTTCCACCAACACGGTGTAGAGCCCGGTGATCGTTCCCTGGCCGGTGGAGGTGCCGGAGCGTTCCATCAGTTTCGGAAGCAGGGAAAACACCGACGGCGTGAAGCCGCGTGTGGTTGGGGGTTCGCCGATGGACAATCCAATCTCCCTTTGCGCCAGCGCGAACCGGGTGATCGAATCCATCATCAACAGGACGTCTTTACCCTGATCGCGAAAGTATTCGGCGATGGTGTGCGCGATGAACGCGCCCCGCAGGCGCACCAGCGGGGGTTGATCCGACGCTGCGGCCACCACCACCGATTTTTTCAATCCTTCTTCTCCCAGGTTATCCTCGATAAACTCCTTGACCTCGCGGCCCCGTTCGCCGATCAGGGCGATCACGTTGACCTCCGCGGAGGTGTTGCGCGCGGCCATACCCAGCAGAATCGATTTGCCGATGCCGGTTCCCGCCATGATGCCCAGGCGTTGTCCCTTGCCACAGGTCAGCAGGGCGTTGATGGCGCGGATGCCGATGTCGAGCGGTTGCTTTATCCGTTGCTTGTTCAGCGGGTTGACCGGCTCGCCGAAAATCGGATAATCGACGCCCAGTGGAATCGGTCCTTTGCCGTCGAGCGGCCGGCCGTTGCCGTCGACCACCCGCCCCAGCAAACCGTCGCTGACGTTGATCAGCGGCGACTCGTCTTTCGATTCGATGATGCTTCCCGGTTCGATGCCGGTCATTTCGCCCAGCGGCATCAGCAGTATTTTGTTGTCGCGGAACCCCACCACTTCGGCATCCACCGTCTTGTCCCTTTGGTTGGACATGATGGTGCACAGACTTCCCAGCGAAACCGGCGGGCCGTCACCTTCCAGAATCAATCCTGTGATGCGGTTGACGCGCCCCCGTTTTTTGACGAAGGAGACCGTATCGACGAAGGATTGATATTTTTTCAGATTGATGGCATCGCTCATAAACTTCCTCAGGCAGAAGACTCCGGTTCGTCCGGGTCCGCCGGTTCGTCCGGTGCGTCGGGTTCGATAGTGAGGTCATCGTCATAGGCTTCCGCCTCTTTAATCGGTCCAACGTGCTCTCCCGGTTCAACCATGTCCGCCAATTCAATTGGTTTTTCCGGCTCGTCCGGCGGTTCGGCGGGCGAAGGGCCGGGAGGCGCCTGGTGCAAGATTCTATCGATCTGTTGGTCGAGGTGATCCAGTCCCGCTTCGACGGTTCCGAAATTCGATTCCACCACACAATGCCCCGGGGGGACGGAGGCGTGGGCTTCGAAACTTACGTTCTTGATCTCGTGGAACAGCTGAATCAACTCTTGCCCAAAGTCCTGCAAATTCTTATGGTCGTCCGGATGAACCTTGACAGTCAGGGTTTCCCGGTCCAGCACAGATTCGATAGCCATACGCACGATTTCGCGAATGCGGTCCGCCTTGCTTTCCAGTTCCATGTGCACCACTTTTTTGGCGAGGGAGGCGACCATTTCGACCATTTCGCGTTCCAGCAGGGGATACATTTTTTCGCGGGCCTGCGACAGTTCATCGACGAGGGATTGCAATATTTCAAGGGAAGAAGCGAATCGTTCCCGCACCGCCTGCGCGCCTTCCTGATAGCCTTCTTCGTGGCCCTCCTGATAACCCTGTTCGCGCGCTTCCTTCTGGATTTGCGCCGCCTGGTCCTTCATCTGCTGCATGGCGTCGGAGAACATTTCACCGACGCCTTCCTGGTCTTGCAGGGTTTTGGAGTCTCCACGGCTTCTCTGTTGTTCCAGGTCGTGGACGAAATCCGATTCCAGGGACTTGGCCTGCCGCACGAAGTCGTCCAGGTCGAACTTTCGATCTTCGCCGGGGGAGCCTTCGGTAAATTGATCGGGAACGAAATGACGGGAATCCTTAAACAAGCTCTTCTCCTCCACCGCCGACAACAAGGCGGCCTTCTTCTTCCAGCCTTTTTACGACGGAGACGATTTTCTGCTGGGAGCGTTCCACTTCGGTGATCTTGGTGAGGCCCAGGGCTTCGAGATCTTCTTTCAGCATGGTGGAGGCCCGCTCTGACATATTGGAGAAAATTTTATCCTTCAACTCATCGCTCCCGGTTTTAAGCGAAATCAGCAGGTCTTCCTGGCTGATTTCCTTCAGAATCATTTGCACGCCGTGATCGTCGACCTTCAGAATGTCCTCGTAGGTGAAGCGGAGATTGCGAATGTCGTTGGCCAGATCCGGGTCCACCTCATCCATGGCAGTGAGAATGGACGTCTCAGTGGCCCGGTCGATAGTCCCCATGATTTCAGCGGCGGCTTCCACGCCACCCATTTTGCTTCCGGAGACCGCTCCCGAAGAGCGAAACTCGGATTGCAGGGCTTCATCCAGGTCCCTCAATACTTGCGGCGAGACCCGCTCGAGCGTTGCCAGCCGGTAGACGACTTCCATGCGCATTTCCTCGGGCATTTCCCGCAAAGTTGATCCCGCCATTCCGGTTTCCAGATGCGCGAGGACGATGGCCGCGGTTTGCGGGTGTTCGTTGCTCAAAAAAATGGCGATCACTTTCGGTTCGAGCATGCGGACTGTATCCAGCCCGCCGCCCAGGTCCTCCCCGGGGGTGGTGATGTTGTTGAGAATTTCGGTGGCTTTGGCCGGATCAAGCGCGCGCATCAGCGTGCTCTTTAAGAAGTCCAGGCCGGAAATGCCCAACCCTCCGCCGCCGACTCCCATGTTGGCGTAAAACTCGCGCGACACCTCGTCCACGGTGGACAATTCCACTTCGCCCATGGCCGACATGTAGTTGCCAATGCTCTGGATTTCGCGCTCCTGCATTTCAGCCATTATTTTGGCCGCGCCTTCTTCGCCCAGCGACATTAAAAAGATCGCAGCCTTTTCGGGGCCGGTATATTTTCTTTGTTCCGCCATAATTGTTGTGTGGGTTAAATCAGGTGCGCTCCCTCATCCATTTGCGGAGAATCGAGGCCGCGTATTTGGGATCGGTGTTCACAAAATCGCCCACCGATTTGCGGATTTCCACATTTTCCTGAGTCTGCCGGGCCAGCCGCATTTCGCTTTCCATGGCTTCCAGTTCCTCCGGGGTCGCCGCACCGAGCTGGCCCGGAATCACTTCAACGCTGGTGGTGACCCAACGCACCAGAGGAAGCAGAACCTTATACAGAAACCACAATACGAATATAATACCAAAGATCCATATTGCAACTTCCTTTCCCAGATCGACCCAGCGGTCCAATGCCAGCTCTTCCTTCTGTTGCAATTCCATTGATTTGTCGAACTGAATATTCTCCATCTGGATTTGGTCGCCGCGTTTTTGGTCAAAACCGATTGAGGTTTTCACCAGATTGAGATATTTCGCCATTTCTTCCTGGCTACGCGCCTGGTACTGCGGCGGGTTGCCCGCCATACTGCCGTCTATCAGCACGCTAATCGACAGCCGCTTGAGGGTGCCGGTGGTCTGGGAAATTTGCTTGACCACTTTGTTGATCTCGAAGTTCAGCGTCTGCTTTTCTTTAGTACGCGTCGGGGCGTTGCTCGTGCCGGGTTCGGGCGTGCCTTCTTCGCCCGGAACCAGCGATTCCACTCCGGGAACGCCGCCCGGTGGGGCTGTACCAACCATGGATTCGGTGGTGGTCTGCTCACTGCGCACCACCTGCGAATCGGGATCGTACAGCTCTTCGGTCCGCACCACCTTGTCGAAATTCATGTCGGCGTTGATGCGGGCGATAACTTTACCCGCACCCAGCGCTTCCTCCAGCATCATTACGATGCGCTGTTCCATTTCGGTTTCGACCTGGCGTTTGTGTTTGTAGTTGGAGGAGGTGAGCATGAGATCTTCCGAAATAGCTTGGTTTCCAGAGAGCAGGTTGCCCTTGGGGTCAACCAGTACCACGTTGCCGGGGGGAATGCCCGCGACACTGCTCGACACCAGATGCACGATGCCCTGTATCTGGCCTTGTGTAAGCGTGCGGCTGGCGTGCAGTTTCACCATGACCGAGGCCTTACCCTCCTGTTTTTCCCTGAGGAACAACTCATCTTTGGGAATCACCAGGTGCACGCGCGCCGATTCCACCGCCTCGATGGATTTGATGGTGCGGGCCAGCTCTCCCTGAAGCGCCCGTTGAAAGTTGAGTTTCTGCACGAACTCCGGCATGCCTATGGGCGTGTCATCAAACAACTCGAGGCCCACTTCCGTGCCCGCCGGCAGGCCCTGGCTGGCGAGGCTGAGGCGGATTTCATGCACGCGGTTGGACGGAACAAGAATATTTCTGCCGTTGTGGGTTAACTTCCTCGGAATGTTCTGCGAGTCCAATTGCTCGACCACCGCCGCCGCGTCCTGATCCGACAGGTTGGCGTACAACAGCTGGTAATCCGGTACCTGGACCCACAGAGAAATGGAGACCAGCGCGCCCGTGACCAGCGCCACCCCTCCCAGTGCCACCGCCTTGTTGGTGGGGGAGAATGCGAGAAAACGTTGCCAGAGGTTTCGAATGAATTGCAGAAAAGTTTCCATAGGCGAGTGGGGTTCCGTTTAAAGTTCAGTCATGGGCGGCCGCCGTCACCGTCCCAGATCGATCGCCCTCAACGCCATCGACTTGGCGGCGTTGATGGATTGCACGTTCGCCTCGAACGAGCGGGTGGCGTTGATCAGGTTGACCATCTCCTCCATGAGATTGATGTTGGGCATGGCGACATATCCGTCCCGGTTGGCATCGGGATGATTCGGGTTGTAGACCATTAGGGGCGGGGACTGATCCTCCACCACTTCCGTTACCATGACTTTGCGCACCTGGTCGGCGAGCACGGCGCTCAGGGTCCCTGAAAACGGGTCGAGTGGCAGGGCGGTGAATATCACGTCCTTGCGTTTGTAGGGTCCGCCTTCCGGCGTGCGCGTGGTTTCGATATTGGCCAGGTTGCTGGCAATGGCGTCCATGCGTTGGCGCTGGGCGGTGAGGCCGGAGGCGCCGATTTGCATTGAGGTCAGAAAATCCATAAAAGTTCCTCTCCAAATAAGCTGAATTCGGGTTGAAAGCGTTGAAATTCCCCACATCTCAGGGATTATCAATAAGTTAGAGCAAGTTCTGTACCAAATTTTCCAGTTTGAGAGGGAAGGGGGGCTGCTGGAGAGAATCGTGTAACCTGCTATAAATAAAGGGGTTCATGATTTTAGGGAGGGAGGATTTTAAAAATTGGCTCGGGGCGCTTGCCCCAACCCGGTAAAAAATGTCACGGATTTGACGCCACCCGGCAAATCCACCTCTCGAAGGAAAGAACCTGGAGCAAGGGGTAGGGGCTCTTTTTATTGAAAGGTTCCGAGGTCGATGTGGCGGTCGCCGAGCTGGACCCGGTAGTAATTCCGTCCAAAGGTGCGGTTTTGAATGGGCTCTTCAATCTCCAGGTTGAACTCCTGGGTCTCGGCTTTGAAGACTTGCCGATCCACTTCAAAGACCGGAATGATATCGATCAGCGTGAAGGGGATGGTATCGGTGGAGTGCTTCGTATTGTATTGTTTGATGAACAGGTCATTGGCCTTGGGCGGGTTGCCCGGCGCGGTGATTTTGATATCAATGACCTTTTGCAGGTCTTCTTGAATGGTGCGCTGGTTGATGTGCAGTTTGTTGATTTCATAGGTCACCGTGCCGTGACCCTGCGCTTTCACCTGGGCCCGTATCAACAGATCGGTGGTGCTGTTGTATCGACTGAAATTCTGACCTTTAAACCTGGCGGACAGGTTCAGCACCTCCCACTTCACATTCGCCTCGGGCGCCCAGCCCGCCAGCCGCGTCACCGGATAATTGGCATGGGATGAGCAGCCCTGAATGAAGATCAGGGGGAATGCCCATAATCCTATTTTTAAAATAAGATTGCGGTGAAATTTCATAGTTTATCGACTTAGGACATAGATCCTTCGCTAGCGCTCAGGATGACATAACCCCACCTGTATCCTCCCCTTGGTAAGGGGAGGACCGGCGAGCCGCCGGTGGCAGATTTCTCTAACCCTTCATTATAAGGAGGGAGTATTAACTGTCTTTTTCTTTATACTCGTTCAGTTTGTTGCGGAGGGTGCGGATGCTGATGCCGAGCACTTCGGCGGCTTTGGTTTTATTGTTGCCGGTTTCCTCCAGGGTTTTGAAAATGAGTTCGCGTTCCATTTCGTGAAGGGTGCCGCGGAAATTCCCGAGGGCATTGGCGTTGCCCGTGGCCGGAGCGGTTTCGCTTTCATCCATGAACAGGTGGGCGGGCTCGATGGCGTCACCCTGGCAGATCAGCACGGCGCGTTCGATGATGTTTTCGAGTTCGCGCACGTTGCCCCGCCACTGGTACTTACTGAGAAGTGTTAATGTTTCCGGCGCGATGCTTGCAATATTTTTGCTGTTTTCGCGTCCATGTTTGTTCATGAAGTGATCGGCCAGCATCGGTAAATCTTCCATGCGTTCGCGCAGGGGCGGCAGTTTGATGGGGATGACGTTGAGGCGGTAATACAGATCCTCGCGGAACTTGCCCTCCTCGATCAGTTGTTTGGGATCGCGGTTGGTGGTGGCGATAACGCGCACGTCGATGGGGATGGGTTCGCGTCCGCCGACTTTATCGATTTCGTGTTCCTGCAAAACGCGCAGGAGTTTCGCCTGAAGCGGCGGCGTCAATTCAGTGACTTCATCTAAAAGCAATGTGCCCTTGTGCGCCAGCTCGAACTTGCCGTCCTTTTTGGCGATGGCGCCGGTGAACGCGCCTTTTTCGTGGCCAAACAGTTCCGACTCCAACAGACCTTCCGGCAGGGCGGCGCAATTGACCGCCAGGAACGGCTGATCGGCGCGCGGACTGCACAGGTGGATGTAGCGCGCTACCATTTCCTTGCCTGTTCCGGTTTCGCCGGAGATCAGCACGGTGGATTTGCTGTAGGCGATGTTTTCGACAAACTTCACCATCTCCAGCATAGCTTTGTTTTGTGTGATGATTTCCCGCGCTCCATTGTCTTTCAGTTTCGGCGTGGCAGTTTTCGGCGGCGGTGCGGAGGCGGATGCCGGTTCGCTGAGAAACGCCCGATTGACGGTACCCGCCAGGATTTCAATTGAAAACGGTTTCAAAAGGTAATCGAACGCGCCCTGTTTCATCGACTCTACCGCGTTGTCGATGGTCCCGTAGGCGGTCATCATGATGACCTGGGTATTGGGCCACTGATTCTTGATTTCCCGGAGCAGGTCCTGTCCGCTCATCTTCGGCATCTTCACGTCGGAGATGACGAGATCATACGCCTCGCCTTCGAGACGGAACAGGGCGTCGGGACCGTTCTCCGCCGCTTCGGTCTGATACCCTTCGCGCTTCAAAGCTTCGGTGAGGGCGATGCGCATTTCCGGTTCGTCGTCGACGATCAGGATTTTTTTCGACGCGTGATCGGCCATGGTTCTCTTATTCCCATCCCGGCAGGTTGACGATGAATGTGGTGCCTTCGCCTTCACGGCTTTGGACGTCGATGGTGCCCTGATGCGCCTTGACGATGTTGTGGGCGATGGCGAGGCCCAGCCCGGTGCCCTTGTCCTTGGTGCTGAAGAACGGATTGAAAATGTTTTCGCGGTTCGCCGACGAAATGCCCACCCCGGTGTCGGATATGGTGGTGGTGATGAAATGGCGGTGATAGGTGTTGTCATCCGCCGACCTGTTTTTTTCGATACGCAGTTTCAGATCGCCGCCGTCGGGCATGGCCTGCACGGCGTTGCGGATGAAATTGAGAAACACCTGTTGCAGAAGTTCCTTGTCACCCTGCGCCAGCGGTTCGTCTTTGCAGTAGTCGCAATAGAGGGTAACCGTGTCGGGCACCTGCAGATCGGTGTTCGATTCCAGGATGCCGCGCAACAGATCGTTGATGTTGCATTGCTTACGCGACGGTTCCGGCGATTTTGCGAACAGCAGCAGGCTGGAGATGATGCGGTCCATGTTCTTGACGCCGGAGACGATGTGGTCGGCCAGTTTTATCTTTTCCGGGTCGCCCTTGGAATCTTTTTTCATGACCGAGGCGAACAGTTCGATGCTTGCCAGGGGGTTGCGGATTTCGTGGGCGATGCCGGCGGCCATTTCCCCCATGGCGCGCAGGCGGTCGTTGCGCTCGGCTTCCTCTTCGAGTTGTTTGAGGTCGGTGATGTCCTGCACGATGAGCACGGTTCCGAGCCACACACCGGAAGCATCTTGCACGGGTGATGCTGATATGAGCACCTTGATCCGGCGGCCCTCGGCATTTTTTATTTCCTCATCCTGGATCAGGTTGCCTTTCTTAGATTCCTTGAGGCGTTCCACCATCGTGTGGAAAAGAGGATACGGCACCGCCTCGTGGAGCGGCCGGTT
>JAPUGN010000114.1 GCA_027298165.1 Nitrospinota bacterium | reverse complement strand
CATGCTTTTCCGATTCGATGACGCAGGGTCCGGCAATCACGGCGATGGGATTGCCGCCGCCGATGGACAGGGGACCGATATTAATTTCGCGCGTTTGCGCCGATGGGGAATTCGTCATTAGGTTTGGGTTGGATGAGACGGGTCACGCCCGTCAGGGCATGGGGATGGGTTCCAGGGGTTTGCGTTCGGGAACCGGTCCCTCCGGTGATAGAATATTATAGGTGATTTCCTTGGTTTTTTCTTTGCTGATGGAGAGGTCGATTGATTTGAATCCATTTTGCTTCCATTCATCCAGTTCGACGTCCGGCGCGTGGGGGTCCCCGACAATCACAAACGGGATATCTTTTTCGCGCGGGTTCACATTGTGGAGCGCCTTCAACTCGGTTTTGCCCCGGCGCAGGACATAGATCACCACATCGCATTTCAACAGATTGTTTTTCTTGAAGCAATCCGTCAGCTTGATGAACGTGGCGATGGTGATTTTTTCCTGCTTCAGGAATTTTGCCAACTGCAGGCGCTCGCCCCGGACGGGGTCAACGATAAAGACGGTTTTATAATCCACGATTCCTCTTGGGTGCCCATTATCAATCGGTTCAGTCTATCATCAATCCCCTCCCGGATGAATCTAAATAAGAGGTTCCAGGGAGTGGCCCTTTTGGACCGGCGAATCCGTTTGACTTTACGGGCCGGGAGTGAAAAAATATCGAAATCGAATCTTTTATTCTAGAGGGATTATGAACTGGAAACAATGGGTCATGGGATGGATCATCAGCACCGCGTTGCTGTCCGGCACGGCCTGGGCGGAGGACCGGGTGGTGGTGATCGAAATCTCCGGCGCGATCAACCCCGTCGTCGGTGAATTCGTCAGCACCCGCATCGCAGAAGCCAATGCCGACAAGGAAGCGTTGATCGTCATCCGCATGGCTACCCCCGGCGGCCTGGACACCTCCATGCGCCAGATCATCAAGGCCATCCAGGGCTCCAAAATTCCGGTAGCGACGTTTGTCGCGCCGAGCGGTTCCCGCGCCGCATCGGCGGGGACGTTTATCACGATCGCCTCGCATATCGCGGCGATGGCGCCCGGCACCAATATCGGCGCCGCGCACCCGGTCAACCTCATGGGCGGCGAAAAGGAAGCCGGTGGCAAACCCAGCCCCATGGAAGAAAAAATTCTCAATGACGCCTCGGCCTATATCCGCTCCCTCGCCGAAGCCCGGGGACGCAACGCCTACTGGGGGGAGCAGGCGGTGCGCAACAGCGTTTCCATCTCCGCCGAAGAAGCCAAAAAACTTGCGGTCATCGACCTGATCGCGGGCAACGTCGAAGCGCTGGTGCTGGCCGTCGACGGCCGCGAAATTAAAATGGGCGAGGGCGTCAAGGTGACCCTCGCCACCAAGGGCAAGGAAATCGTTTACCGCACCATGTCGCCGCGCGAAAATATTCTCGACACCATCTCCAATCCCAACATCGCCTATATCCTGATGATGATCGGGCTGGTGGGGTTGTACTTCGAGCTGTCCAACCCGGGACTCATCCTTCCGGGAATTCTGGGCGGGATCTGCCTGATCCTCGCCCTGTACGCCATGCAGACCCTGCCGATCAATTACGCGGGCCTCCTGCTCATCATACTCGGCGGTATCCTGTTCATCGCCGAATTGAACACTCCGACCATGGGTCTGCTGTCCGCGGGAGGGGTCGTGTGCCTTTCCCTGGGATCACTTATGCTGATTGATACCGACGATCCCGCCATGCAGATTTCCCGTAACGTGCTGTACCCGACTCTGGCCACCGCGATTCTCGTTTCGCTGGGGACCATTTACCTCGCTGGCAAATCCGCCAAGCTGAAAAGCATCGCCGGCGCGGAAGGACTGGTCGGCCAAACCGGCGTGGTGACACAGGCGCTGGAGCCGGAAGGGAGTGTCCAGGTGCATGGCGAGTTGTGGAACGCCGTGGGCGACGAGAATATCGGCGAAGGCGAAACCGTGGTGGTTGAGCAGGTCGACGGTCTCAAGGTGAAGGTCAAAAAAACCGACACCCCTTCATGAAAAAGAGGAAAGCCCTTTTTGAAACGCTTGCGTGGCTGGCCATCCTTTGGGTACTTTTAATGGTGTTTCTCGTCGGCTGTGAAAACAAAATCATTTATCACCCCACTAAATTCCCCCTGGGCCAGTGGGACACCTCCAGCATACCGCTCCCGATCCAGGAGGTCTGGTTTGAGGCCAAAGACGGCGTCAAACTGCACGGCTGGTACGTCCCGCATGAAGAAGCCGAGGCGAGCTTCCTGTTCTTTCACGGCAACGCCGGCAATCTCACCCACCGCACCGAAAATGTGTTCTACCTGCACCACCTGAAACTCAACGTGTTTATTTTCGATTACCGGGGCTACGGCAAAAGCGAAGGCGACCCCGACGAGGAAGGCATCCGGCTGGACTGTCAGGCGGCGTATGAGACCTTGATGACGCAACCGGAAGTGTCGGCGCGTTCACTGATCCTGTTCGGGCGGTCGCTGGGCGGGGCATTCGCGGCCTTCACGGCGTCACAAAACCCGGCGGCAGGGCTGATCCTGGAATCGACCTTCACCAACGCGAAGGACATGGCGGACAAAATGTTTCCCATCCTGCCGGTGGGCTGGTTCCTGAGCTCGGAACTCGACACGCTCGGCCACGTGGCCCAACTCAAATTGCCGAAACTGTTTTTGCACGGTACGTCGGATACCATTATTCCCTACACCCTGGGGCGCGAACTGTACCAGGGAGCCGCCGAGCCCAAGGAGTTTTACAGTATCGCGGGGGCGGGGCATAACGACACCATCCGCGTCGGCGGCAGCGATTATTTTGATAAAATCAAAGAATTCATCACCCGGACCGTTGCCGGTCAGGCAACAGCGGAACAGAGAGAAGAGAGAACGGAATAATTTGCTCCGGGCCTAGCCCGGCCTCCCCTTACCAAGGGGAGGACTGAGGAGGGATTGATATCAACCACCCCTAACCCCCCCTTGAAAAGGAGGGGTAATTTTTTGTCACCTTTGGAGAATTTATGAAGACAAGCTTTTTATTGCGATGGGCAATGAGCGCCCTGGTGTTTCTCGCTTCCTGTTCGGGAGAGGACACCACCTACCTGCACGAGTCCGCCAAGCAGGGCAACCTGATTCAGGTGCAGGGACTGCTCGAGTCGGGCGCGGCCATCGACGCGAAGGACGGCTTCCAACGCACCGCCTTGCACTGGGCGGTCAACCGCGGATTCGCCGAAGTGGCGCGCCACCTCGTCGAACGAGGAGCGAACGTCAACGCGAGGGACCGCGACGCCTTCACGCCGCTCCACCTAGCAACACAGTTGGTGCAGACGGATGTTGCGGAACTGCTCATCAAACACGGAGCGAAACTCAACGCCAAGGAAAACTCCTGGGGCAAAACGCCCCTGCATTTTGTCGCGCAGTTCGGGCCGGAATCGATGGCGGACCTGCTCATGGAAAAAGGCGCGGACATCCACGCCCGCGACAATTTGAAACTGACGCCCCTGCACTACGCCGCCCTCAGCGGCCAGAAGGGTATTGCCGCACTCCTCATGGAAAAGGGCGCGAACGTGAAAGCCGAAGGACTCGACCCGTTTACGCGCCAGCCCGGCATCACCCCCATCCACCTCGCCAACTCCCCCGCCCTGCGCGAATTCCTGCAAAGCCAAGCTACAAAATAACCGGCAAGGTGCCGGAGCCCATTTATTACCTGCAGGGGCACCCTGCCTCCTCCTTGTTCATTCAGTCCAAATGGTTTAAACTGCTTTGCCATTTAAGTCTTATAAATAAAGGGTTTTTGGATGAGTCGGGAACTGCGAAAAAATATTCTGAAGAGCGCGAAGCGGGTGGTCATCAAGGTCGGCAGTGGCGTGATCTCCGACCACGAGTCGGGCAAGTCCCCTTTGGAGCGCGGCCTCAGCCAGAAACGCATCCGCAGTTACGCGAAACGCATCAAGGCCATCGCCGATGCCGGGTATCAGGTGATCCTGGTGTCGTCCGGCGCGATCATGGCGGGGCGCGAGCGGCTGAATCTCAAGCGGCCCAACCTCGACATCCCGCAGAAACAGGCCTGCGCCGCCATCGGCCAGAGTTTCCTGATGCGCTCGTACGAGCGGTCGTTCGAGAAGCAGGGACTCAAAGTGGCGCAGA
>JAPUGN010000113.1 GCA_027298165.1 Nitrospinota bacterium | reverse complement strand
CGGAAAAAGCACGTTGCTCCATATTCTGGGAGGTCTGGACCGGCCGGAAGCGGGCCAAGTCTTTTTCAATGGACAAAATATTTTCGAACAGAAAAACGGTTTCCTCGAACAGTTTCGCAACCGGCATATCGGGTTTGTGTTCCAGACGTTTAATTTGCTACCCGATTTTACAGCACTGGAAAACACCATGTTTCCGGGGTTGATCGGCAATAGGAATAAAAAATTGGTGCGGGAAAAGGCGGAAGAGTTGCTGGGCCTGTTGGGATTACAGGACCGGCTGCATCACAAGCCTGGTGAGTTGTCCGGCGGGGAAACTCAGCGGGTGGCTCTGGCGCGCAGTCTGGTCAACCAGCCGGAGGTGGTGCTGGCCGACGAACCCACCGGCAACCTGGACAGCCGTGCCAGCGGACAGTTCATGGAACTGGCGCGGAAACTGAATGAGGAAACCCATCAAACTTTCGTAATCGTGACCCACAGCGCAAAAATCGCCCGCAGTCTGGACCGCGTCCTGCAGTTGGCCGACGGCCTGTTGAACCCGATCGGGAAGGAACTGATTTTATAATTCTAAACACACAACACGAGAGATCGTTATGAACCTGCAAGAAATCGCCGAACGGATAGGAGGCACCGTCCAGGGGGACGGCACCCTGGAGATCACCGGAGTCGAGAGCATCGAGCGGGCGGAGCCCGGGCAGATCACCTTTGTGTCGGATAAAAAATCCAAAGATAAATTAAAAACCAGTAGCGCCTCCGCGGTGATCGTGCAACAGGTTTTGGAGACGGACAAGGCACAGGTGATTCATCCCTTACCGGCCCTGGTGTTTGCCCAACTGATCGCGGAATTTTATCCTGAACCGAGGCCTCAACCCGGGATCGACGACCAAGCGTCCATCGCCGAAGGGGTTCAATTGGGGAAAGACGTCTTCATCGGTCCGTTTGTGACCGTCGGTCAGGACGTGGTTCTCGGTGACCAGGTGGTCTTGCACCCGGGAGTGGTGATCCAGCAAGGATGCCGGATCGGCAATCATTCGACCCTGTTTCCCAATGTCACGCTGTATCGCAATACCCTCCTTGGGAATCATGTCACTTTGCACGCAGGAGTGGTGATTGGCGCCGATGGATTCGGCTACACGCCGGATGAAAAAGGACGGCATTTCAAAATCACCCAGGTAGGCCGGGTGGTGATCGAGGACCATGTGGAAGTGGGGGCCAACTCCTGCATCGACCGCGCCACGTTCGGAGAAACCGTGGTGCGGGAGGGCGTCAAAATCGACAACCTGGTACAAATGGCCCACAATTGTGACATCGGGCCGCATTCCATCATCGTCGCTCAGGTGGGCATCGCCGGCACCTGCAAACTGGGGCACCACGTTATTCTGGCCGGTCAGGCGGGATTATCCGATCACGTCACTCTGGGGGACCAGGTGGTGATCGCTGGCCAGGCGGGAGTCACTAAAGACATCCTGGAACCGGGGTATTATGCCGGATTACCGGCGATCTCGGCCATGGCCTGGAAGCGATTCACCACGACCCTGCCCAAATTGCCGGAAATGGCCCGGAAAATCCAAGCCTTGGAAAAACGTCTAAATGCCATTGAAAAAGAATAACTTCCCTTGTTACAATAAGAGTGCATAGAAATCACCCTTTTAAATTCAATATGTTTACCCGATAACCCGATTGATTATGTTGACGCCTGCAGGGCGGGCCCTGTGTCTGCTGTTTGTATTTGTATTTTCCCTCGCCGCGGCCCGGCTGATGCCGCCCGAGGCGCTCGGCAAATATATAGAAAATAAACTGCGCCGGAATCACCACGCCCTGCGCCTGAACGAAAAAATCATTGGGAACGAAGGCGCGGTCCTGTTGGCCCAATCCCCTCTGATGAAAACCGTGAGGGTGCTCAAGATTTATAAGGGTGGGTTGGGGGATGAGGGTGTGCGTGCCTTGGCGAACTCGCAGAACCTGGGCAACTTGATAGAGTTGCATATCGAAAACAACGAGGTGACCGATCGGGGCGCGCGCTATCTGGCGGAATCAACCACGCTGAATCAGTTGGAAGTGCTCAACCTGTACCGCAACCGCATCGGGGATGCTGGGGCTCAGGTGTTGGCGCAGTCGAAAAATTTCCCCAACCTGTTGGAGTTGAACCTGAACTACAACCGGGTGGGTGACGCCGGCGCCCTATCGCTCGTCGATTCTACCGCGCTGAAGCGCATGGTCCGGCTGGGGTTGGCTTACAATCCGCTGGAGGACGACGGGCGGCAGGCACTTCAGAATTTTAAGTTTCGGCAGAAGATCAAGGTATGGAATGAACAGAAATCACTCCACCACCTTGAAAACAACTATATCGGGGATTTCGGATTAAAGGCGTTGCTGGATTCGCCGCACCTTCAGGGAATCCGGGAACTCAACTTGAACAACAATAACCTGAGTGACGAAGCGGTAATCGCGCTGGCCCGGTCGCCCAGGTTGAATCAGTTGATTTCCCTGCATCTGGCGGCGAACCGCATTACCGACCGGGGGGCCCAGGCCCTGGCGGAATCCAAAGTGCTGGTCCATTTGAAGCACCTGGATTTGAATTTCAACCGCATCGGTAACACCGGCGCACGGGCTCTGGCCCGGTCGCAGACCCTGTCGCAACTGGAGTCCCTGCGTCTGGGGCAAAATAAAATTGGATCGGAAGGCGCCAAGGCGCTGGCCGAATCCGCGACATTGAAAAATCTTATTTATCCGATTTTCGGATTTTATTGATTGGTAATCGCCCAAAGGCACGCATACACACTATGGCACAGATGCTCGATTTTGAAAAAGACATCTTCGCGGTGGAAAATCAGATCAAGGAATTGTATTCACTGTCGAACATGTACGACAGCGTCGGCGACCTGACCCACGAAATCGCCAAGCTGAAGAAAAAACTCCGCCACATGAAGCGCGACGTCTTCAACGGCCTCGACGGCTGGCAGAAAACCCAGGTGGCCCGCCATCCCGACCGTCCCTACACGCTGGATTATATCGAAAACATGTTCACCGATTTTCAGGAGTTGAACGGCGACCGGCACGGCGGTGCGGGCGAGTCCATCGTCGGCGGATTCGCCAAGTTCGACGACCAGACGGTGATGGTGATCGGGCATCAGAAAGGCCGCAACCCCAAAGAGAAGATTCGCCGCAACTTCGGCATGTCGCATCCTTCCGGCTACCGTAAGGCGCTTCGGTTGATGCAACTCGCGGAAAAATTCAATATCCCGATCATCACCCTGATCGATACGCCCGGCGCTTATCCCGGCGTCAACGCCGAGGAGCAGGGCCAGTCGGAAGCCATCGCCTACAACCTGTTTATGATGTCCAGTCTCAAGGTGCCCATCATCGCCGTGGTCATCGGTGAAGGCGGCAGCGGTGGCGCTTTGGCCATCGGGCTGGGCAACCGCGTTTTCCTGCTCGAGCATTCGGTGTATTCCGTGATCTCGCCGGAAGGGTGCGCCTCGATTTTGTGGGGTGACAAGGAAAAGGTGAAGCAGGCCGCCCGGGCCTTGAGTCTGACGGCCAATCAGTTGCTCAAATTAAATGTGATCGACGGGATCATCAAAGAACCGTTGGGCGGGGCGCACCGCCATCACAAATGGGCCGCCACCCTGTTGAAAAAGGCCCTGCGGACCAACCTGAAAGAATTGATGGCCCTGAAGCCTGGCGAGCTGGTCGACCAGCGGCAGGAGAAATTCCGCAACATGGGAGTCTTCAACACCGAAAAGGAATAACCCTCCCTTCCGTTTTTCCCCGTTTTTACAAATGAAGTTGTGATTGGAACAGGCTGGCGTATTCGCTGTCGGACTGGATCAATTCTTTGTGGGTGCCGGACTCGACCAACCGTCCGCCTTTCAGCACCAGCACCCGGTCCGCTCCCTCCAGCGTCGACAACCGATGCGCGATGACCAGCGTGGTGCGAAGTGCCATCAACTGGCTCAGCGCCTCCTTGATTTTGGCTTCCGTCTCGGTATCGACCGAGGCGGTGGCTTCGTCCAGTATCAGGATCGGTGGGTCCTTCAGAAACACGCGGGCGATGGCCAGCCGGGTTCTCTCGCCGCCGGAGAGTTTCACCCCGCGCTCCCCGATCAACGTTTCATATCCATTGGGCAACTGCTCGATGAACTCGTGGGCATGCGCCGCGCGAGCCGCCCGTTCCACCTCATCGGGGCCGGCGTCCAGCCTGCCGTAAAGAATGTTTTCCTCCACCGTGCCGTTGAACAGAAACGGCTCCTGCGATACCAGTCCCACCTGCTCCCGCAGATACGCCAGGCTCAGTTTCCGG
>JAPUGN010000112.1 GCA_027298165.1 Nitrospinota bacterium | reverse complement strand
TCAAACCCGGCGAGACCTACGATCTTTCCCTGACGCCCCATGCGCCGCCGGGCTCCCCGGAACCCCGCGCCATTGGAATAATCGGAGGTCATGGCCGGGCCGGCAATGGATCAGCTAACCTATTAAATAATAAGGCTTTATCTGGAAAAGGGGACTGGGATGGCTCGGCCGGAAAATTCTGGGATATTGATAAATTTGTAGTTAACCGTGACAATAATAATGATAGGGATGAGGGGCTGACCCTCACGATCGATCCCCTTTTGCAATGGTTGTATCCGGTGGGCGTGGTCGTCACATTCAAATCCCACGAATAAAAGGAGAGAATTTCTCATGAAGCGTTTATTCAAATATAGTTGGGTGGCTCTGTTCGCAGTGGCCATCTATGGAGCCGGTTTTATGGTGTCGTGGGATATGGGTCCGCAGGGAACCGTGTCAGTCGCCGAGGCGACGCACGATGCGTCAGTAAATCCGGGCAAGGGCCATGGGGGTGGCGGTGGCGGCCCTCCCACGGTTGCTGAACTCCCCGTCCAGTATATGGTCGCCGGTGGGGTTGCTTTGATTCTGGTATGCGGTGGGATCGTTTTTTTCATGCGCTATCGCAACAAAAAACCTTCTCCGGAAGTATGAATGCGGTTTTAGCTTTGATTCTGCTGGCAGGCGGCGGGGTTGCCTGCTATCAGCCGATGCGGTGGTTGATCGAGTCATGGCTGGTGAACCCTTACTACAAACACGGCTTCATCGTGGCCCTGGCTTCGGCGGCGCTCGCTGGGTACAAGATCGTCAATTCAAAACCGGCGGAGGACAAAACCCGGCAATGGATTTATTATCTGGCGGCGGGGGTTGTTGTTTACCTCATCGGTTGGGCGATCGGCCTCAATTACCTGAAAACGGTTCCTGTATTTTTCCTTCTACTGTCCGTTGCGTATCTGTTCGAAAATCGCGTGCCCGCTCACAGCCTCCGCTTTCCGCTGTTGTTCCCGATACTGGCGATCCCGATTCCTTTTCTGCCGGAGCTGACGGCGTTTCTTCAATTTGCCATGGCCGGCCTCTCCACCGGTATTCTGCAGATTTTCGGATATGAGATCGTCGCGGAGGGCGCCCTGATCCATCTCCCGAACGCTACTTTTTTAATTGCCGAACCTTCGAGCGGCATTCAGTCGTTGATCGCCTTGTTGACCCTGATGATTCCGGTGGTCTACTTTTCGAGAACGACCCCGCGAAAAAAGATTGTTCTGTACCTGCTCATCATCCCGGTAGCGATGCTGGGCAACCTGTTGCGCATTGTGACGCTGTTTCTGGTGGGATATTATTATGGAGAGGCCACCGCCGCTGATTTCTGGCATGACCGTGGCAATATTCTGTTTTTTACATCGACCATCACTTTCCTTCTCCTCTTAGGGTACTTGATTATCTATGGATTTAAATCACCGAATGCAAAGCGGGCCTGACTGGAAAGGAGCTCGTGCTACTGGTTTGTGGTTGTGTTGCGTTTTTGCCGCACTCGGCTTCGCGTGGTCTTCAGCCGACGACCCGGATGTGACCCCAGTGCGGGATGCCCACTCCTCTTCCCGGGTTTACAAGTTCACTTCGGATACGTCTCATTACTTCTCCACCTCCCACGAGGGCAAGTTCGTTTCCAATACCAATTACCTCTACAAACCTAATCTGGAAAACCTGCCCTGGCATCTTGGAGCCTGGAAAGGGTGGGACCTCGACTCGGACGACTCCAACATCCTGTACCAGCGCTACTATGAACACGAACAGTCCGGGGCCGGGATTTATCTGGTTGCGGTACACGGCACCAACGAAAGCCGGTTCCACACGCCCGAGGTTTGTTATATCGGGGACGGCTGGAAGATCGAAGCGCGGCGGTATCAATCCCTGGAGTTGAGAGGTGAAACCTTTCAGGTCCGGTACGCCATCGCCAGAAAGGAGAAGAACGCCCACCTGGTGCTGTACTGGTACCTGTGGCCCGATTCCCGCCGCAATATCATGGATGGTCTGGTCATGTTCCGTCTGTCCGTCAAGATCGATAATTCCCTGGAGCATGCCGAGCAGGCCGCGCTCGATTTTATCCGGCAACTCTCCGATCTGAAACTGGACCTCGATAAGAAAGAAGTTGCCGAAGTATTCTCTCCCGTTTTGCCCCAGGTGGATCCGGACACAAAGCGCGTCCGGACGAAATGGACACCTTATAAAGAAAGGGCGCTTGCGTGGCTCAAATCTCAGGTTACCCCCAACGCCATTGTCGAAGAGCCGGCTCAGGACCGGAGGCATCTTTTGGTCAGCTACCGGGTTCCAAAAGATTCAGAAGCGTATCCGTATGTTTTCAGCAAAGCCTCGCTTTACGATAATGCGCTGGCCATTATCGCGTTTTCTATGGCGGGAGAGCTGGGCCCGGCCGAGCGGATCATTGAGGCGGCCTCGCGAATTCTGTCTCCGGACAACGACCTCTGGTTCACCTTCAATACGCACAATTCCTGGCCGAATAAAGACGACCATACCGGAGCCATTGTGCGCAGTGGAGCCTCGGCCTGGTTGGGTTACGCCATCGTCTACCATCTCAAAACCCGTCTGGTTGAAAACCCGAAGTTGCTTGCGCAGGATAACCAGGCGATGAATCATCTGAAAATCGCCCGGTCCATCGCTGACCGAATTCTCGTGCGGCAAGTGAAAGATCCCAAGGACCCCCGCTATGGTTTTTTTACCGGAGGAGAAGGCCGTTATTCCTACCGGTGGAGTGAAGAGCAAAAAGGTATAGAAGAATATTTTATTCCCGGACCGGTCCCGTGGGTGAGTATCGAGCACAATTTTGATATTTTCTTTTTTCTGAGAGATCTGGCCCGGATCTCGGGCGACAGGAAATACCAGTCCGCCGCCACTCTTTTGAAGCGGTCGATTCTTGAGCGGGCCTGGAACGAAACCCTGCGTCAATTCAATAGAGGCCAGCGTCTCGATGGAGCCGACCCGGTTCAGGCGCTCGACTGCGCCTCGTGGGGAGCAATGTTTCTCCAGGCGGTCGGACAACAATCCCTGGCCGAAGCATCCTTGAAAACCGCTTCCAATTATTTTGTCCGATCCGAAAGGGGCGGAGGTTATAAACCTTATATCAATCTGCTCCTTTATGAAGGACACTACGTCAACTCCCTCTTTTTCCAGGACGATCCGAAAAAGAATTGGAACGATTTGCCTTTGATATGGCCGGAGGGTTCCCTGGGGGTGGCCATGGCTCATATAAAAATGGGAAACAACCGGAAAGCGGTAGAGATACTGGAGTCGGTTCTGAGCTTGCAGGATCCGGATGGAGGTTTGCCGTATGCCACGGAATCTCTACGATATCAATTTTCCACAAACCCCTCAGTGGCGGGGACTGCGTGGCTGGTCATGGTGATTTCGGCACTGGAAGATGAAAATATTCAAAAGCTGTTCTGGGAACCTTGATCGTTGTTAAACCGTTTTTGTCATTTCAAGCTCGATACCGGCTCTGCATTAATCGTGCAATACACCGATGACCGGAATATTCTCAAGAAAGTTCAGCATCCCGGCAAAATCGCCTATTTTGAGCAACGGCCGCAGATGACTTTCCACCAGCATGGCCTCATCACCCAAAGTGCGCAGTTTCTCGAGAAGTTTTTCCAATTCGGAAATATCGCTCTGCTCAATTTTTTCTTTAAATTCCAGGAATAATTTGGCGGGGATGCACATGTCGGGTAGTTCCTTTGATTCGCAAGGCGCCTTATCCGTATTTTCCTGCCGGTCGTCCGGGACTTCTTGATATTCATATTCCACGCCCAGCAGGTCCTGAAGGCACTTGAATATCTGCTCCACCCGATACGGTTTGCTGATCACCGTTTTGCATCCGGCGGTGATCATTTTATTGTGATCCTCTGCGGATGTGGAAGCGGTCACGCCCACGATTTTGAAACGTCCCGATCCATATTGCTCGATAATTTTTTGGGTGACTTCCTCCCCGCTCATGGCGGGCATGCGCATGTCCATAAAAATAATATCCGGTATGAAATTCTTGAGCTGCTCAAGCGCTTTTTTCCCGCTTCTCGCGGCAAAGACCTCAGCCCCAATATCCTTGAGGATCTCGGATAACATCTCGCGGTTTTCTTCCGCATAATCCACCACCACAGCTCTCAACTCGGATTTTCTGGACAGCTCCTTCACCTGCCGGCTTCTTCGGGACCGCGATGGAACCGGAGAAGCGGGTTCGAGCTCCAGGGTCAATGAAAAGCTGGCTCCCTGCCCGACTTCCGATTCGAGAGAGAGTTCTCCACCCATCAACTCGGACAACTCCCAGGAAATCGCCAGGCCCAATCCGGTTCCCCCTTTATTGAACCCTTCCTCTCCCTGTTTGAACAGTTCGAAAATATTGACCTGATCCTCCGGGCGGATGCCGTTGCCGGTGTCGCTGATGGTAAACCTGAATTTGTTGTCCGGTTGGTTTTCAAGGGTCAAAGTCACCTCTCCCTGGTCGGTGAATTTAACCGCGTTGCCTAACAGATTAACCAGTATCTGGCGCAGCTTGCGCTCGTCGCCATGAACATAAATGGGACTTGGGTCCAACCCTCTTAAATGAAACCGGATGTTTTTGGCCTCGCATTGATTCCGGGACATGTCCGCCAGCCCCAGGAGCAGACTGTGCAGATCGAAAGCACTTAACGACAATTCCACTTCACCAGTTTCAATTTTGGAGATATCGAGAAGATCGTTGATCAGTTCGAGAAGATGATTCCCGCTGGTTTCCATCTTCCGGACGGCATCCCGGTGTTTCATGTCCAGCGAATGATCCCTTTGCAGGATCTGTGCATATCCCAGAATAACGCTCAAGGGGGTGCGAATCTCATGACTCATGACGGAAAGAAATATGCTTTTTGATTTGTTGGCGGACTCGGCGGATTCCCTCAGGTTGTCGGCCTCCTCCCGGGCTTTGGAAACCTCCTGAAGGGCTTTATAAAAATAACCTTCCATCAGCTTCCGTTCGGTGCTTTCCCTGAAAGTGATGACGGCTCCCAGGGTCTGCCCTTCTTCCAGAATCGGGGTGTTCACATATTCCACGCGGAATGTGGTGCCGTTCTTGCGCCGGAACACGCTGTCGGTTTCCTTGTGCACCTTGCCATCATTAATGGACGCATTGACGAATTGTTCGCCTTCAAGGTTAGGAGGAAATATTAAATCCTGGCCAGGCTTGCCGATAAACTCATCCTCGGTATACCCGAGGATCAGTTGCGCCGACGGGTTGATGGAAGTGGTGGTGCCTTCGGCATCGAGGCCAAAAACACCGTCGCCCACGGAGTCCAGAGCCAGCTTGTTGTGGCCGTCCAATTTCCTCAGTTCTTTTTGAATCGTTCCGAAACTCTCAACAATCATCCTCTCGTGCTGGTACGTTTTCAGGATTTCAATTACTAGGCCTGATAAGGGCAGAAGGTAGGCGAGGATCTTGGTGAAATGCGCGGCTTGGAAATAAGGGTCGAATAAAATTTGAGAGCCGAATCCCATATACAACTGGCCCGCCGCGTGAGGAATGACACTGATCATAAGAGAGTGCGATATATAATTCTGTTGCTCATTGTGAAATCGTGGAAACAGAAATGCCCCGGCAATCACATAAACCACCAGAGGTCCCAATTCCCAGGGCCG
>JAPUGN010000111.1 GCA_027298165.1 Nitrospinota bacterium | reverse complement strand
GTAATGAGATCGAGATAATCCTCAACATTTCGCTCAAAATAGGATTGGAATGAATCGCCCTCATTAATCGGCAGGGCCTTTCTATGGCCCATGAATGTTCGCCATAGAAAGTTATCGATCACATGCAAGCGTAAATTAGATCGTTGCGGGTTGACCCTCATGCCGGATGCTAGGCAAATTGTGCTTCCGCCCAACCATGGCCCTATTTCAACCACATGTCCGCCGCCTTTCCAATAATCCGATCCAAGCCAGTAGAGATATTTACGCTCTTCGGCTGTAATCATCGTTGGAACATCCGGATAATCGAATTTTACGCTTTCCCAAAGGGTCATAGTTATATTTTTGCATACCTTTAATGCATCTTGACCAACAAAACTGGAATAGTTTTCTGGGAACGGCAACCTCGGCCAATTGAAACGTAACGTATCGGGCATGCCGGAAAGATTGATAATGGTTGCCAAGGGCTGGAAAGTTTTTTACTGACCCCATCCGGAGGAAAGTTTGATTTGCCGGGACACGTATATGCTGTCATCTTTTTTGACCAAATGAATATTGGTATTTGTCAGGGCACCGATGATCTGCTGGATGTTTTCCGAGGGTTTGCTTTGTGGGTCCTCGATCATAAACGGCCTCATCTCGTCAATGGAATCCCTCACCTCGTCACTCTCGATGAGGTAGCCCAAAAAATGGACTTCCACATCCAGATATTTTTTGGCCAGCTTGAGCAGGTTGTCGCCCATCAGAATATCTTTCTGTCTGCGCACGCGGTTGATCACCAGGCCCGGCCGGAACTCCCGAACAATCTCGTTGACCCGCTCCAGTTGCTGCGGGTGCAATTCCTCCACCTTTTTACGGAGGGAATCGATTTCATAACATTCTTCCGCCACCGCCGGGTTCCGGGAAAGATCCAGCAGATGTTGCAGGTCCGAGTTGGCTTTGAACTCCCGGCTGATTTTACGAAACAAGGTGGCCTTAATAAAACCGAAGGAGTTGAGAATGGACGTCATTTCCGGAGTGGACACGATCACGTTTTTCCCGCCGATGTTGTAGTAATCGATAATATGGAAGTTGGTGCCCGGGCCCAGGTCCAACAGGATATGATCCGCCTCCAGGCTCTGAATATAGGCAATAACCTTGTTCTGGTTTTTGATATTGATGTCCGCGCTTCCGGGAAAATCTCCCGCACCGCTCAGAAATTTCAGATTGGGGATCCCGGTATCAAGAAGCAACGCATCCTCACCGTTGGAGTCCAGGCCGCTGTGGTCGAAGTATTCGCGGAAACCGTACTTGGGCGAATTGATTCCCAGAAGAGCGTGCAGGCTGGAAGCGCCGAAATCGGCATCCACCAGAATCACTCGTTGTCCGGTCAGGGCCAGCGTCACCGCCATGTTGGCGCACACGACGCTTTTGCCCACGCCGCCTTTGCCTCCGCCTACTGTGATTATTTTATTTTTGAAACTCATTCTCTGCTTTTTTTCCGATTGGCCGTGAACAAAAACCCATCCAACTCCTCAAGACTCACTTCTTTCTTTTTCGACAATAATTCTGTTGTTCCCGCGACTACCGGAGCCGCGTCCTGAATGCGGCTATGGCGTATATCACGCTCAGCCGGTGCGCTTTTGCCGGATTGCGAAACCAATTGATGCACCAGATGGCTTTGCAAATCATTCAAACGTGCGACAATCCGGTCCACCATTCCGGGAGACAACTTTTTAGAAGACTCCGGTCCCGCCTTCATCTCGTCTTCAATGAGGTATTTGAGGTCTAGAAAAAATGGCTGGGGCTTCGGTTGCTCCGGAGGGGACTTCCAGTCCTCGCTCTCAGGCGGAATGGCCTCGATATCAGCCTCAATGTCCAGGGGTTCCTCAATCCCGGAAGTGCTTGGGTCTCCAGCAGATGGAGCGGGCGCTTTATCCTCCCCATCCTCTTTTTCGGCTATCTCTTTATGAGAAACTACTATGGCATTAATTTCAACATCTTTTGGCCCCAATTCCGGAATATTCTCAGGTTTCGGGAGCTGGGTTTCGTTCTTCTCAACGGCTTTGGGCGCTGAATCCTTGATTTTGGAGGGCAGGTTCTTTTCCGAAGGGAAGTCTTCGAATTCATCCTCTCCAAAATTGTGTCTCGATTTTGGAGCCGCCTTAAAGGTCAGTATTTCCTCTGGCTTGGGCTTATCTGGGTCCTTCGTTTTTGCCGGGTCCGGTTTCTTGGAATCCGGCTCGGTAGCGGAATCCTGCTCGGCCGGGAAAGGCTCCATAATGAGTCCCGGAATTTCCGCCTCAACCCAGTTGTTCCCGGATTCCTCATTGGATGAAGTACTGAAGTCCTCCTCCCACGAGGATTTTTTGACCTGGAAGGAAGCCTTGGATCCGGAGCCGGTTTTGTACAGGCTGGCGCTTTCCTCGTTATGGGAAATGGGAACGCTCTCTTTAATTACTTTCCTTTTTTTCTTGGGTGCCAGAGGAATTGTTTTTGGGGATGGGGGAGGAGAGGGTTCATCTATAAGAACGGGTGATTTTACGGGTTCGTTTTTTGGGGCGTCCTGGTGCTCCCCGGCCTTCTCTTTTGCAGCTTCTTCCTGGGTGGCCTCTCGTAGTTCTTCCGCCTCCATCCGGGCAATAATCTTATCCAACTTGGTCTTCTTTTTCTGGCGCAGAGCGAGCGGAAGAATGATCAAAAATAGAAGCAGTGCGGCTATGAATAAAGGGTTCTCAAAAATGGGGCCGGTGGTTTCCATAAGTATAAAAATTTTCGGACTATTTAATACTTGCCGCTCAGACCGACACGACGGAAAAAATATAAGGAATAGGTGTCAGGAACGGGAAATTCCCGAAAAAAGCAACACAACTCCTTGATAATATTACCATACTCCTTATCCCGGAACGAAAAAAATTGGCCGGACCGGGCCGAGCGGGGGAGAATCCAATTGGGGGTGAGCGGTCCCTGGGGCCGAGACCGCGCCTTGGGATCGGGTCTTCATTTATTGTTGGAACACCAGCTTGAGTGATCTCAGGGAATTGGGTTATGAAAAAACGTCAAATTGAGATAAAATTTAAAGGGAGTAAGAATGAAAGTTTAGGGTATCAGGACTCTCTTATCCGTCCCTCAATATCTTTTCAGTTAGTCGCTATTTCCCCTTTAAGAGGTTGTTTTGTGAGTACGTTAATATTTATTGCGGTAATTATAATTTCGCTGACCGTGCACGAGTATTCGCACGGCAGGGTGGCTTATATGTTGGGGGACGATACCGCCAAGCGGCAGGGTCGATTGACACTCAATCCCTTGAAGCATCTGGACCCGATGGGGGCCCTCTTCTTTTATTTCATGCATTTTGGATGGGCCAAACCGGTTCCGGTGGACCCAAGAAATTTACAGGATCCTCACCGGGATATGCTGTTCATTGCGGCGGCC
Organism: Nitrospinota bacterium; assembly: GCA_027298165.1. Lineage (GTDB taxonomy): Bacteria > Nitrospinota > Nitrospinia > Nitrospinales > Nitrospinaceae > SZUA-226. Next base: position 8,463 of record JAPUGN010000111.1, on the reverse strand, counting down.
GGACCGGCTTCCAATTTAATTTTGGCTTTTATCTCAGGGTTCTTTATAAGATTTATGGGACCGTTGGAGCGGATGGAGCCAATGACGTTTTATATTTTTGCTTTTTTGTGTCTGGCTGTCTACTGTAATGCGGCGCTGGCAATTTTTAATATGCTTCCGATATTTCCTCTTGACGGGGCGAGCGTGTTGAAAGGATTAGTTCCTCGCGAGATAGCCCTGAAGCTCGGTCAGCTGGATAAATATAGTGGGATTATTTTGTTGGTTTTATTCCTGGCGGATTATTTCGCTAAAACAGGGATTTTGATGAGTATAATCCGGGTCCCCATAGTTTATATGGTAGAGTTATTTACTCAGGAAGCCTTCCCGTCGGTAAGTACAGTATTAAGTCTTTGAACCATACCAAAACCATGGCCAAAAAGAGAATTTTGAGCGGAATGCAGCCCTCCGGCCTGCTTCATCTGGGCAATTATTTTGGGGCGCTGAAAAAGTGGATCGAATTACAAGAGGAGTTCGATTGTTTTTATTTTGTGGCCGATTGGCATTCGCTGACCACCCTGTATGAGGACCCCAGCCATATCAAACAATACACCTTTGAGGTGGCGGTGGACTGGCTGAGCGCCGGGCTGGACCCGGAGAAAAGCACGCTGTTTGTTCAGTCCCGTATTCCCGAGCATGCCGAACTTCACCTGATCTTGTCCATGATGGTGCCGGTGCCCTGGCTGGAGCGCAATCCCACCTACAAGGAAAAACAGGTGGAGGTGAAGAACGTCGACATGAGTTCCTACGGGTTTCTCGGATACCCGGTTTTACAAACAGCGGATATCGTCCTGTATGATGCCGACCTGGTTCCCGTCGGGATCGACCAGGCGCCGCATCTGGAAATTTCGCGGGAGATCGTCCGGCGCTTCAACAGCATTTACAAAAAGAAAGTGTTCAAGGAACCGCAGGCCAAAATCTCCGAGATTCCCAAGCTCAACGGAATCGATGGCCGGAAAATGAGCAAAAGCTACAAAAACGCCATTTATCTGTCCGACACCGAAAAGGAAATCACCAAAAAAGTGAAGGCTATGCTGACCGATCCAGCGCGTGGATTGCGGACCGACCCCGGCGACCCGGATGTGTGCAATCTGTTTCCGTTCCACAAGCTCTATTCGCCGGAGGACATGCAGAAGGAGGTCGACCGCGATTGCCGCACCGCCGCCCTCGGTTGTGGCGACTGCAAATTGAAACTGGTGGATACCATGCTCGAAGGGTTGCGACCCCACATGGAACGCCGGCGGGAAATTGCCGCCAAACCCAAGGAGGTCGAGGATATTCTTGAGGAGGGCACGCGTAAAGCCCAAAAAGTCGCTCAGGCCACCATGGAACGCGTCAAGCAAGCCATGAAATTTTAAAATCAGAAGATTATAAAATACATTAGATAGGCGTATTCAAATATATGAATTATAAGGAAACATTGAATCTTCTGGTTACGGATTTCCCGATGAAGGCGAACCTGGTCCAAAAGGAGCCGGCGATTCTCAAACAATGGGAAACGGAGGACCTCTACGGCCGAATTCGCAAAGCGTCGGCAGGCTGGCCCCGGTATGTATTTCACGACGGCCCACCTTATGCCAACGGCCACATCCACATGGGCCACGCGTTGAACAAGTTGCTCAAAGATTTTGTCGTCAAAATTCAGAGCATGAAAGGATTCGACACCAGCTTTATTCCGGGATGGGATTGCCACGGTCTTCCGATTGAGCATCAGGTGGGCAAGGAGCTTAAAAAGAAGAAACAGGATTTCAGCAAGAGCGAAATCCGCAAACTGTGCCGGGAATACGCCGCTAAATTTGTCGATATTCAAAAGGAAGAGTTCAAGCGGCTGGGGGTGTTTGCCAGTTGGGACCAGCCGTACCTCACCATGGATTATTCCTACGAGGCCACCATTGTCCGCGAGTTCACCCGGTTCATCGAAAAGGACATGGTGTACAAGGGGCTCAAGCCCGTTCACTGGTGTACCACCTGCCGCACCGCCCTGGCGGAAGCGGAAGTCGAGCACGACAATCACAAGTCTCCGTCTATCTATGTGAAGTTTCCCGTCCAGTCCGGCTGGAAGGATCAAATTACGGGACTCGATGCATCTCAAACTTATTTTGTCATCTGGACGACCACGCCATGGACTTTGCCCGCCAACCTGGCGATCTGCCTTCACCCGGATTTCGAGTACACGGCGGTATCCCATGACGGGGAATCCTGGATCGTGGCGAAGGAGCGCGTGCCGGCTCTGCTGGAAGAATGGAAATTGGCAAAGGCCGCAACCTCCGGCTTGTGCACGGGTAAGGATTTGGAAGGCGTCGTATGCCGCCACCCGTTTATCGACCGGGAGTCGCCGGTGATTCTGGGGGATCATGTCACCCTCGAGCAGGGTACCGGCTGTGTGCACACGGCACCCGGCCACGGTCAGGAGGACTACATCGTCGGGCAGAAATACGGGCTGGATACCTACAATCCCGTAGATGACGCAGGCATATTCAAACCCGAGGTGGAACATTTCGCCGGGCAGTTCGTGACCAAGGCGAATCCGAATATCATCGAGAAACTCCGGGCCGGTGGATTTCTGGTCGCCTCCAGTGAAATCGAGCATTCCTACCCGCACTGCTGGCGTTGTCATCAGCCGATCATTTTTCGTGCGACGGCGCAGTGGTTTATCCCGATGGACAAGAACGGGTTGCGCGCCAAAGCCCTGGAAGAGATCAACAAGATCCGCTGGGTGCCGCATTGGGGCCGCGAGCGCATTTACAGCATGGTGGAAAACCGCCCGGACTGGTGTGTGTCGCGGCAACGCGCATGGGGAGTTCCCATCACCGTGGTCACCTGCAGGCAATGTGACCAGCATCTAACGTCCCCTGAGGTGATGTCGCATATCGTGAAGCTGGTGGAACAGCATGGCGCCGATTTCTGGTTTGAAAAGGATGTGAAAGAATTATTGCCTGACGGTTGCACGTGTCCCTGCGGCAGTGCGGAATTCATCAAGGAGACGGATATTCTCGATGTCTGGTTCGACTCGGGGGTCAGCCACGTCGCGGTCCTGGAGAACGATCCCAACCAGCAATGGCCCGCCGACCTGTATCTTGAAGGCAGTGACCAGCACCGGGGATGGTTCCACAGTTCGCTTCTGGAATCGGTCGGCACCCGGTCCGCGGCGCCCTACAAAACCGTGTTGACCCACGGTTATGTCGTGGACGGCAAGGGAAAGAAGATGTCGAAATCCGCGGGCAACGTCATCGCTCCCCAGAAAATCATCGATCAATACGGTGCGGAAATCCTGCGGCTGTGGGTGGCTTCGGAAAACTACCGGGAAGACATTCGCATTTCGCACGAAATTTTAAAGCGCCTCACCGAGGCCTACCGTAAAATTCGTAACACGTTCCGTTTTCTGCTGGGCAACCTGAGCGACTTCGATCCCCCATCGGATGCGGTTCCAATCGACGACCTGGAGGAGATCGACCATTACATTCTGTATCGCTTCCGCACTGTGTCGGAAAAAATATTGAAAGCGTTTGAGGATTTCGAATTTCACACCTTCTACCATTCGTTCTACAATTTTTGCATTGTGGATTTAAGCGCGTTTTATCTGGATATCGTCAAGGACCGTTTGTACACTTATCCCAAGACCTCGAAAGGCCGTCGGTCGAGTCAAACCGCCCTGTACGAGTTGTTGAAAGGGATGGCGCAGTTGATGGCCCCGATCCTCAGCTTCACCTCGGAGGAAGTGTGGTCCTACATGCCTGCCCGGGGGGGTGAAGCGGCCAGCGTGCATTTGAGCGCGTTCCCGGATCTGTCCCGGGTTTCCTTCCCGAACGATCTCGTGGACAAATGGGAGAAGATCAGCCAGTTGAAAGGGGAGGTCAGCAAGGCGCTGGAGTTGCGCCGACAGGAAAAAGTGATTGGCCATTCGCTGGATGCCCGGGTCCAGCTGGAGCTTCCTGGAAACTTAAAGAAGGTGTTGGCGGCGGAGCAGGATTATCTGAAATATATTTTCATCGTGTCCGGAGTGGAAATCGTGGATACACTGGAATTAAATGGCGATACGTATTACAGCGATACGGTGACTGGACTCAAGATTAACGTTCTCCGGGCGCTCGGAAAGAAATGCGAGCGCTGTTGGAATTATTTCGTGGAAGAGTCGGCGCCGGAACATCCCAGCGTCTGCCTCCGTTGCGTCACTCATCTTGAATCGGCAAAGGCCTGAAATTTTTGAGCAATCGATATCTTTACCTATTCCTGGTTTCCAACGTGTTGATCATTCTGGATCAATACACAAAGCTGTTGGTTTCCACCCATATTCCGAAAGGCCATTTTAAAATGGTGATCGACGGTTTTTTTGCCATCACTCATATCCGCAACCCGGGAGTGGCGTTTGGTTTGGGTGCTGATTGGTCGTCTGAAATTAAGGTCTATCTATTTATCGGTTTTTCCATCATCGCCATTATTGCGATTCTGATCTTCTTTCATCAAACGCCGCATGAGCGGAGAATGGTGCAGGTTGCGTTGATTCTTATTTTCAGCGGGGCGATCGGCAACCTGATCGACCGTATCCTGTATCATGAAGTCATCGATTTTATCGATTTCTTTGTGGGCCGTTTCCATTGGCCGGCGTTCAATATCGCCGATTCCTGTATCACGGTGGGAGTGGTCCTGATGTTCGCGGACCTGATCCGGTCCAGAGAGTTACCTCAAATCAAAAGTTCGTCGGACACGCCCGAGAGCACTTGAATGTTCATGGTAGTCAAATAACGGGGCTCAGCGATGCATCCCATCCTCATCGAATTCGGTTTTTTAAATCTCAAAATTTTCACCTACGGCCTTCTGGTGGCCACGGGATTCTTTTCCGGCATCCTGCTGGCCGCCCGGTGGGCGAAACAGGATGGGCTGGACCAGCAGAGAATCCTGGACCTGTGTTTTTATATCGCCCTCGCCGCTCTGCTGGGAGGCCGCGCCCTTTATATCATCGTCGAGTACCGTTACTTTCTGTCGAATCCCATTGAAGTTCTCAAATTCTGGAAGGGCGGGCTGGTCTTTTACGGTGGGCTGATCGGCGCAGTGTCGGTGGCCTGGTACTACATGGTCAAACACAATCTGCCCATCTGGCAGGTGGCCGATGTGCTCGCGCCCTGTCTGGCCCTGGGGCAGGCGGTTGGACGTTGGGGGTGTTTTTTCGCGGGTTGTTGTTATGGAGTCCAAACCGATGTGCCGTGGGCGATCACCTTTATCGATCCCAAATCGCTCGCGCCTCTCGACGTGGCCCTGCATCCCACCCAAATTTATCTTTCCCTCAATGCGCTGATTATTTTTGGAGTCCTGGTCTGGTTGCGCAAACGCAAATCGTTTAACGGTCAGGTGTTCTGGGTGTACGGTATTTTGTATTCCATCGGCCGGTTCGTCATCGAGTTTTACCGGGGGGATGACCGTGGTTACGCGGTGCCGGACATGTTGTCCACGTCCCAGTTTATCGGGATTTTTGTTCTGATTTTTTCGATTTTCATGCTGGCCCGGCTCCGCAGCCAAAAACCCGCCTGAATGTTTCCTGAACTCTTCGTTTCGGGAATCCTATCATGAAGTTCAAACTGCATTGGCAGATTCTGATTGCGATGGCCCTGGCGTGGCTGTTTCAGCTGCTGGCGGGCGAGTCGTCCCGCATTGTCGAACCGTTGGGCGTCCTGTTCATCCGGTTGTTAAAGATGATCATTATTCCGCTGGTGGTCCTGTCCATCATGACCGGCGTCGCGGGAGTGGGCGATCCGAAAAAGCTGGGACGGCTCGGGATCAAGACCCTGGCGTATTATCTGGGTACCAGCTTGCTGGCGATTCTGCTGGGGTTGGCTCTGGTGAACCTGATTCAACCCGGGAAGGTGGCTGACCTGCCGCCGGATTTGTCTTTTTCTTCCGAGCAATTGCACAAACCCGACTCCCCGCTGGATGTGTTGATCCGCATGGTGCCGGTCAATCCCTTTGCCGCCGCCGCGGAGGGAGATATTCTGGGCCTGATCTTTTTTTCCATCGTCATCGGATTCGGCATCACCCAGGTTTCCGAGCGCATCCGGGAAAAAATCCTGCCTCCCATTGATGCGGCATTCCAGGTGGTGATGCAGGTGGTGCACGTCATCATCCGGCTGGCCCCGATCGGGGTGTTCGGCTTGATCGTCCGCATGCTGAATCAGGATTTAGGCACGGCTTTTTTTAAAGCGGTGGGCCTTTATATGGTGACCCTCACCGCCGGGTTGTCGATTCATTTTCTGATCGTTCTGCCCCTGATCTATTATCTCTTCCTCCGGAAAAATCCCCTGGAACAGTTTCGCCACATGGCGAGCGCCCTGGCGACGGTATTCGCCACCAGTTCGTCCCTCGCGGCGCTACCGGTGACGATGCAATGCGTCGAGGACAACATCGGTGTGCCCAATAAGGTGGCCGGTTTTGTGTTGCCACTCGGTGCGACCATCAACATGGACGGCACCGCATTGTTTGAATGCGTCGGCGTCCTGTTTATCGCGCAGGTGATGGGAATACCTCTTGGAGCGGACCAGCAGTTTCTGGTGGTGTTGACCGCACTATTGGCTTCCATCGGGGCCGCTGCGGTGCCGTCTTCCGGATTGGTGATGATTTTCATCGTATTGGATGCGGTGGGGATTCAGGGCGAGATGGTGGGGGTGATCGTGGGGACCATGCTGGCGGTGGACCGCCCGCTCGATATGTACCGGGGCCTGGTCAATATTTTCAGCGATTCGGTGGGTGCGGTGATCATCGCCAAAAGCGAAGGCGAGGAGCTGATCCCCAAGGCGCGTTAAAGGAGATTCCAGTTGGACAGGGCGATGTACAGATAGGAAGCGCAGGCGACGGTCAGCACCGCTCCGCCCCAGATTTTGACGACCGACCAGGTGTTCATATGCTTGACCAGTTCTCCCTCCGAGCGGTTGCTGATAATAAAGGGGTGGGGTTTCAATTTCTTGAAGATTAATTTGGTCTTAGGGGTCAACTCTTCAAGCTTTTCCTTAGAATATTTATCGGCCAGCCGCTGCGCCAGAATCCCGGCGCCCCGTTCCAGTTCGTTGAAATCCAGTTGGCCGTCGCGGTTGCTGTCAAACCGGGCCGCCAGCTTTTTGTCTTTTTGAATGGCCTTTTTGGCCTGCAGGAAATATTTCATTTTGGGTTTTTTGATTTTTTGTAAGCGCAGGCCGGATTCCGCGTAACCCAGAACATACACCTCCTCATTGGGCCTAAAGCACCACTCCAGAAGCCGGTATTTGGAAGCGAAGAACCAGGACGTTTTTTTGAGCTTGAATTTTTTCAGTTTGTTCTGGTTGGAGATAATCGCCTTACGCAACGAGTCCGGCATTTCATTGAAGTTATTGGAATTAACATAGAAGTCTTGAGTTTTCCCATCCCGGTTGATTTGCGCGCCGTCGACCAGCACCAGAGCATTGGCTCCGCTCTGGTCGTCCACATAAAACCCTTCATGCGAAAAAAACTGGTCGATGGTTCTCCAGTAGGTGTTGTTTTTACGCCGGTGCTCCTTCTGGATTTCGATGTGGTACAAGGCGCACTGTTGCCCGGAAATTGGGGCGGTTTCCATTTTTTCTTTTTCCGCCGCGATGTTCCCCTTGATTTCGACATTCGTGCCCACCGCGCCAGTTTCGATTTTCGAGGTGGGAATATTCTGGATGGTGCGCTTGGTTTTGAGTTCCATGAACCCCTTGAAGAACCAGACGAACCCCATCACCGCCCCGATGGCAGCTCCCATGATAAAATCGCCATCGTTGTTGGTCGTCATTTGTTAGAACTTAAGCGCAGCAACTCAAGTAAACTTGGGTAGTTTGATATCGATTTTAACGTCCTGCCGCTCTTTTTGGCTGACCTTGAACATTTCCTCGTCCTGATAATTGAGCATGCCGGCGACAAAAACGTCCGGGATCTGCTTGATGCGGATGTTGTAGTTGTTGACGCTGTCGTTGTAGAATTCCCGCCGGTCCGCCAGGGTTTCTTCCAGATGGGAGATGCGCTCCTGGAGTTGCATGAAATTCTTGTTGGTCTTCAGGTCCGGATAATTTTCGGCCAGGGCGAAGATTCCCTGCAATGCGGCGGTGATTTCGTTGCTTGCCTCGGATTTTTTGGCGACGCCGCGGGCCTTGAAATATTTTTCGCGGGCCTTCATGAGCTGGTCCAGAACGCCGTGTTCGAATTCGGCGTAGCTTTCACACACGGAAATCAGTTTGGGAAGCTCATCGTGGCGTTGTTTGAGGATGACGTCGATATTCGACCAGGATTTTTTGATGTTTTCCTTCAGGGAGATCAGGCCGTTGTAAATCATGGTGAAATAGCCGACGATCGCCAGTATTCCGAACAGGAACAATCCTAAAAAGATTAAGGTTCCGGTATTCATCAATCGATCCTTCTGTCAATGGACAATGGGGCCTCGAATCCAGC
>JAPUGN010000110.1 GCA_027298165.1 Nitrospinota bacterium | reverse complement strand
ATAATGTGACCGCCGGCCGCATTTACAATGATGTGATCGAAAAAGAGCGCCGGGGCGAGTTTCTGGGAGCGACGGTGCAGGTGATCCCCCACATAACTGACGAAATCAAATCCCGCATTCGGGCGGTGAGCGACGGCGTGGATGTGGTCATTTGTGAAATCGGGGGTACCGTGGGCGATATTGAGAGCCTGCCTTTTCTGGAGGCGATCCGGCAGTTTCGCTTCGACAACAATCCCAAAAATGTGATTTACGTCCACCTGACCCCCCTGCTTTATATCAAAACCGCCGATGAACTGAAAACCAAACCCACCCAGCACAGCGTACAAAAATTGAGAGAGATCGGTATTCAACCGGATGTTCTTCTCTGCCGCTCCGAACAGCACGTTTCCAAGGAAATCAAAAGTAAAATCGCGCTGTTTTGTAATCTGGATGTGGATTCGGTGATTACCGCTATGGACGCCACATCCATTTATCAGGTGCCGCTCAATCTGCATCATGAAGGTTTGAGCCGGATCATCCTCGAAAAACTGGGCATGCCCGGAGTGCAACCCGATCTCAGCCAATGGGAAACGATCAATAAATATCTGGAAAAACCGGAAGGCGAAGTCGATATTGCGCTGGTTGGAAAATATATTGAGTTCAAGGAATCCTACAAAAGCCTGATAGAGGCCCTGGTCCATGGTGGCGTGAGCAACCGAGTGAAGGTCAATTTGAAATGGGTGTCGGCCGAAGATTTGGAGAAAGAAAACGGGACCGAAATTTTAAAGGAATGCGACGGTGTTCTGGTGCCGGGAGGTTTTGGCGACCGGGGGTTTGAGGGCAAGGTGAAAGCGGCGGGATTTGCACGCGAGAACAAAGTGCCTTACCTGGGAATCTGCCTGGGCATGCATTCGGCGGTGGTTGACTTTGCCCGAAATATGGCCAAGCTCGACGGTGCGGACAGCGCCGAATTCAAGCCGGATACGCCGCATCCCATCATCGACCTGATGCACGATCAGGAGGTCAACGGCACCAAGGGCGGGACCATGCGCCTGGGCCAGTATCCCTGCCAGTTGCGGAAGGGATCCATTGCCTATGCCGCGTATGGCGACCGGGAAATCAATGAACGCCACCGCCACCGTTACGAATTCAACAACAAATACCGGTTTCAGCTGGAAGAGGCGGGAATGAGGATCAGCGGAATTTCACCGAGCGGCAACTTGGTTGAAATCATCGAACTGGCTGACCATCCCTGGTTTCTTGCCGGGCAATTTCATCCCGAATTCAAATCATCTCCCATGGAACCTCATCCCTTGTTCCGCGAGTTTATAGCTCACTCCCTGAAGTACCGTAAAAGCCGTTAATCGGAGTCCATTGGGAGGCTGACCACGATTCCACCAATCACGTCGTACAGTTTGAAGTCGTGTTTAGGGCTTTTGGGATGTGCGTTGTGACAGGTCACGCACGCCGGGGTCACCGCGAAATCGGGATACACCGCCCGAAAAAAAGATTTGTTGCCCACCTGAACGCTACCGATATAGGGCCGAAAGGGCTTAGACGCCACCGCTTCCAGTCCCAAGTGCTCGAATTGATTGGCGGCTCCATTATGCGGGTTGATCGGCCAAAGGCTGATCAGTTTGTAATCCAGCCCAATCCTCATGTTCTTGATCAGGTCGGAAGCATTGAGTAAAAATTGCGCCGGTAATAACAGGGTATTTTCCTCCCACCAGTTTTCGGATGCGTAGATAATATTTTTCTTTTGCAGACGATTGACAATATGCTTGGCATAAACCGTGCGGTCCGCTTCGAGAATGGCATGCACATAATCCGCCACCACCTCCGGAGCGACCCGGTAATCCTTCAGGGACGATCCATTATTGGCTTTGGAAATAGGAAAGGAGATATGAATGCCACCCATCACTTCGCCCCGCTTGAAGTCTTTTTTCGGGCTCCGGGGATGGTTGTTGTGGCAGTGCACACAGCTTTTGGTAACCGCCAAATCCGGATACACGGCGTTGAACAGGATTTTGCCGTTTTTCTTAACGGACCACAGATGCGGTTGGCCGGGATTTTTCGCTACCTTTTTTAAACCGGCCCTTTGCTGATTGGATCGGGCGGCGTTATTTTTATTGATCGGCCACAAACTCATCAAGCGGTACTTAATTCCCAGGTTTTTTGAATTGACAATTTTGGAGGAAACCATCAGAAATTGCGCTGGGAGAGGAAGGGTGTTTTCATTCTTCCATTGTTCGGTGGCCTTCAGGGAAACGGTTTCGCCCAGACGTTCCACAATGTATTGTGAGTAAATGGTCCGGTCCGCTTTGATGACTGCATGAATATATTCCGCCGCACGTTGGGCGGAAATACCACTTTGTTTGCCGGAGGGGTGGGCCGCGGTGGGCGCCAGGAAGAACCAGGAAATGAAAATCAGGAAAGAGGGTAGGGAAATGAAAAATAACTTTGATTTGATCATAGCCACACCTCCGCCGCTTCTCCAAATAAGTCTTCTGAAACGGGCCGTTTGCTTATTTATATCTGTTTTAGAATAAAAATGAAAGTCTAATTTAATGGATGAATTATTCCCGGGCCAGGCCCTTGATCACATCCAATTTACCGACAATCCCCAGAATGGTTTTACCTTCCACCACCGGTATTGAATGCACGCTTTTTTCGGTCATGAGCGAGGCCACTTCATGGATCCCGGTATCCGGAGAAATGGTCACCACTGCCTTGGTATAAATATCTTCCACCCGGGTTGCGTTATAACGCTTCACTTCCTCTTCAAATTTTTTACCGCTTTCGAGATAAATGACGGCGTCGAATAATGCAATCACTGTGGGAATATGAAGGTTTTTGCTTTGTTCGATCAGGTTCTTTTCCGTCACGATACCGGTCAGCTGCCCGGTTCCATCCACCACCGGAAATCCGTTGACCCTGTGCTTGATAAATAAATCGGACAATTCCTTGATGGACGTTTCCCGAGTGACGGTGAGCACCTCTTTCGTCATGATTTCTTTTACCGTAATCATTCGCTACCTCGCGCTTGCCAGTTAACCATTAATCGGGTGGATTCGGGGGGTTTTGGGGAAGGGAATGCGCTTCCCGGAAACCGAATAATCCCAACAGGTACTCCCAGAACTGGGTCAGCTTTTCGTTGATGGTGTTCAAGGTTCTGAATGGAATTTCCTTTTGGGTTTTATACCCTACATATATTGCCAGAATAAACAATATGATATTTGGAATCCATACCGAAAAATAAGGATTGATCCTTCCGGAACGCCCGAAATTCTGTAGAAGGACCAGGCTGACGTAATACATCAAAATGATACCTGTTGCAAAAATGAATCCGCCGGATTTTCCCGATCGCCGGGAGGTGATGCCCAGTGGAACTCCAATAATGGCAAACAGGATGCACGTGAGGGGAAGGGAAAACCGTTTGCTCAGCTCGACCTCTGCCAGATGATCCTGCCAGTTATTTTTGCGGTTGGCCTCGATCCGTTGCTTCAGTTCGTAAACCGACATTTCCCTGGGTTTCAGAATTTGATTTTGTTTGAGTTGATTGGCTCCAGGAATATCCAGAGTCAGGTCGTAACGGTCAAACTTCATGATCTGGTAATCCTCTCCCTGCTTGGCCATATCGTGGATGGACCCGTTTCTCAATTGCAGTTGGATCCTCAGGTTGGCCTGGTCGGTCATGATAGTGCCTTGTTCGGAAAGAATGATTTTGGTATACCCTTTAAATGAGCTGTCCGCTATGAATACGCCTCTGAAAGAGTTCGGCCCCTTTTTTTCTTTGACCATCAGGACCATGTTGTCGAAATCCCGGTTGAAGACGTTGGGTTTGATGTCGATATTGGCTCGGGTTTTCAGGATATCGAATATCATTACCTTGAGCGCCTGATTGCCCATTGGGAGCGCATAAAAAATGATGGCGTTGGTGGCTATATATGCGATGAAGGCAAACAGCAGGACCGGCCGCAATAGATAGGTAAAGCTCCAGCCGGAGGATTTCATGACCACAAGTTCATTTTCCGCGGAAAACTGGTTGAAGGTCATCACCGCCGCCACCAGAACGCTGATCGGAATAGTGATGGACAAAAAAATGGGGGAAATATAGAGCACCATTCGCCCCACCTCGAGCATCGTCAATCCGCGGTTGAGGATCAGGTCCGTCATGAACATCGCCTTGTCGAGAAACATGATCATGGTGAGAAACATGCAGCTCAGGGCGAAAATTTTGAGCATCTCGGTGAATATATAGCGATGGATGATTTTCATGAATGCTGGTAGAATTCGCGTGGCTGGAATCCTCGTCCGATTCAAGGGGCCGGGGAAAATTTAAAAACCAAAAACCTCCGGGTTTATCGAATCATTATACTATCGATTCACCCGCTCCTGTTCAGGAAAATACTGTTGAAGAAATCTCCGGTTCCCACTCCCTCCCGTAACAGACTACCCGCCTGGTTGAAAACACCGTTGCCCTCCGGGGAGTCTTTTTTTCGCCTGCGTTCCCTGGTTCGCCAACACCGTCTGCATACCGTATGTGAATCCGCTTCCTGCCCTAACATCGGCGAATGCTGGGGAAAAGGAACGTTGACGCTGATGATTTTGGGGGATCACTGCACCCGCGCCTGCCGATTTTGCGATGTGGCCACCGGGCCCATACAGCCTCCCGACGGCAGTGAACCGCGCCACGTGGCCGAAATGCTTTCCCAATTGAATCTGAATTATGTCGTCATCACTTCGGTCGACCGCGACGATCTGCCGGATGGCGGTGCCGCCCATTGGGCCGAGACGCTTCGGCAGGTTCGCCGTCTGTGCCCGGACCTCGGGGTGGAAGCGCTGGTGCCCGATTTTAAAGCCGAGGTTGCTCAAATTGAAACCGTAAGCCACGCGCAACCGGATGTGTTCGCCCACAATATCGAAACAGTGGCCTCATTGCAGAAACGGGTCCGCCCGCAATGCCGTTACGACTGGTCCCTGAAAACCCTGAAGCTGGCGGCGCAACAATTCAGGATGATCACCAAAAGCAGTTTCATGCTGGGCCACGGAGAAGTCCGGGAGGAAGTCATCCAAACACTACAGGACCTGCGGAACACCGGATGCCGCATGCTGTCCATCGGCCAATACCTGCAACCGTCGAAAGCCCATCTCGAGGTGGTGGAATTCGTCCACCCCGATGTTTTCGCTGAATACAAACACATCGGTGAGGATTTGGGTTTTGACCACGTTGAGTCCGGTCCACTGGTGCGCAGTTCTTATAATGCTGACCAACAGGCCGATTCCGCGGGAATTGTTTAAGACTTGCCGCTGGTAAACTCCCGGATGGTTTCCATCCAGTGCTTTCCCCAATCAAAAACATAACGCCCGCCATCTGCTTCAGTGTGTTCCAGCAAATCGTTGTAGAAATCTTTATCCTGAATACAGCGGTCGATTTTCTCAATCAATTTTCCGGTTTCGTGCGGACTGAAATGTTGTTCGGGATTACGGATCACCTCCATATTCTCCGGAATGGCGCTCACCAGGCACGGAACCTTGCAAGCGGTGGCTTCCAGCAACGATTCCGACATGCCTTCGCGCAGGGAGGGAAACACGAATAGATTGGACCCTTCCAGAAGTTCCCTCGCATCCTCCCGCCATCCGGTGAATATCACGCGGTCCCACACGTCCAGCGCCCGTGCGACTTTTTTCAAATGCGAAAGCTGTTCCCCGGCACCGATCAGCAATAATACCGCCTTTGAAAATTTAACGTGGGAAAATGCGGCGATTAAAAATTCCAGGTTTTTGTGGGCTTCAAAAATACTGGTGTTGGCGATGATAAAAGCGTCCTCCGCCAACTTGAACTTCCTGATCAATTGTTGCCGTTGCTCTTCTTTATTAAAAGAAGGAGCCTCGACATGGTTCGCAAGTACGGCAATTTTTTCGGGATTGATCCGGTATCGTTCGATCCATGCCCGGCGGCAGGCCTCGGAATTGGCGACCATCCGGTCCGACCATTGGACTCCCCATCGTTCCAGAACATATTCCAGTTTATTGAGAGAACGGTAGTCGCCATGAGCATCCGTGCTGAACTGGGGTTTGGTCCAGAGCAGGGTCACCATCGGGGACTTGCGCAACCATTTAACCGGTCCGCTGATCCAGGCATACACCGGAGTGGCGGCGGAGATGAGATGGAATTTGTGACGCAATCCCAAAGATATCGCAAACAGCGGGGCGGTCGTGAAAAACCAGGCCCAGAACAGTAATCCCGAATGTTTTTTAATAGGGCAGGGGAGGATATGCGGTATCAGGTCTTCGTGTGGGTAGGGGAAAGGCTCTACCGCGATATAATGCACCTGCCACCCCGCTTCAAGATAGGCCTCGATTTTTAGGCGGAACCGCTTGCAGAATCCGCCGCGCCGATGCTTGTAATAAATGGTCAGGACTTTGGGTTTTGAGGCCATAGGGTCCGGTGAATGCAGTGACAGGGAGGATTATTTGATCTTGCTCAATCCGAATGTTTCCTTGATCAGGTTCTTGATGACAAAAATTACATTCTCCTTGCGCTCCGCCAGCCTCCGCAGGGTGTACGGGAGCCAGGCTTTTCCGTAGGGAACGTAAATGCGGACCTGGTATCCCTTGCCCATGAGCACGTGTTGCAGGTCGCGGCGCACGCCGTACAGCGATTCGAAATAAAATGCATCGTGCGCAATCCGTTCCTTTTCGATAAACTCGGAAAGCCGGGCGATCAGTATTTCATCATGCGTGGCGATCGCCGGCAAGTTGCCTTCTTTCAATAACCGGCACGCCTGTGTGTAGAAATTTTCGCGTATTTCATCCATCGACTGATAAGCGATCGTCTCCGGTTCCTTGTA
>JAPUGN010000011.1 GCA_027298165.1 Nitrospinota bacterium | reverse complement strand
AGGGGATGCCCTGTATAATACCAAAACCCTGACCCGCATGAAAACGCTGGTATTGAAAGAAGGCGTTGAAACGAATCCCGCTTTCGTCAACTACTCCCGTCCCGAACTGCTCCGTCCCGATTACGAGGAGTAACCCTTCCGGCTCCGGATTTCGATCAGAACACTTTGAGCGTTTTGAGTTGGGTGAGTTTGGGCGATTCGCGCAGGGCCTTTTGACTTCTTCGGATTTGACCCGGTTGCCGCCGAGATGCAGGTAGGTGAGATTCTTGAAGTTGTCCGATTGCGCGATGGCCAGCGCCCCTTCATCTCCCACCCGATTGTCGACCATACTCAGTGAGGTGACTTCGGTCAGCGTTTTGGAATTCGCCAGCGCTTTCGCCCCTTCTGCGCCGATGCCGTTGCACTCCAGGTTCAGGAAGTGGACTTTGGCGAAAAGCGGTGATTCCGCTACGATCTTCGCGCCTTCATCTCCCAGGTTGTTGGACCCGAGGTGCAGGTAATCGATGTTGCTGATGATGGGGGAGGCGACCAGTATCTTCAACGCTTCCGCGTTGAAACGGTTATGGGTGATGATAATGCCGGTGATGACGTTCAGGGGCTCGAAGGCGGCCAGCATTTTGGCCAGCACCACCGGATGGTCCGGATCTTCCGCATTGTGTCCGGTTTTCACGAACAAAAAACTGTCCTGAATTTTCAGGACTTTCTGGTCTTTGATGCTTTCAAAAACGGCTTTTTCAAACGAGGAGAAATCCTTGCCCTCGTCACCGTAGTTTTCGCCGTCGTTGATCAGCTCTTCCCAGTTTTTGAGCTTTTTGGGAGGACTTGCCATTACTGGTTTCTTAATGCTCGATGGTTATTTCGAAAGCCACTTGACGTTATCACAGCCGGGTTGGCTTCCCATGTCGCAGGCCTTCTGATACTGCTTTTTGGCTCTGCTGGCCCGGCCTTCCTTGTAATACAGGGACCCGAGATTGAAACAACCCCTATTCTCACCCCCTTCACACGCCTTCTTGAACATTTTAGACGCTTCTTTCCATTGGGGGCTGTATTGCTTCCCTGTATTTTGAATCAAATTGCCTCCCCAAATACAGGCATCCATGTGATCCGCCGCACAACCCTTCCGGAACAGGACAACGGCTTTCTTATTATCCCTATCCAGGGTGACATATCTTTTCCCTCGATCAAAGCAGGCGGTGGAATTGCCTTTATTGCATAAATCCAACATCTGGTCCTCTTCGGCCCGAACTTCATTGCCGGGGGTCAGGAAACATCCTAATATCAACGCAAGGATCCAGATAATGGGTTTGGTATTCACGAGGAGAGTCCTTTCCAGGAAGGCCGCACAGTGGATGCGACAGTTGAAATTTTTACGATTTTACCATATCCGCGGGTGAGCGGGTTTAATTAATTAAGGTTCGCACCTTGGCCGGGGAGATTCGTTTGCATCCCGAATCGAAACATTATAACCTGCCATCCAAATGTTCAGAACGGCGGGGTTTCGGGAGTTACTTTATGAATATCATAGTATTAGGTTATCGCGGCACCGGCAAGTCGGTGGTTTCCAAGTTGTTGTCGAAACAACTGAAGCGCCGCCTGTACAACCTCGACGCTATGATCGAAGAGGCGGTGGGCATCCCCATTCCGGAAATTGTCAGTATGTGGGGGTGGGCCCGGTTCCGGGAGATCGAAACCACCATCGTGGGACAAGTGGCGAACGAGGCCCAGGACGCCATCATCGATTGTGGTGGCGGGGTGATTTTGAACAACCGCAATATCCAGAAGCTCAAGGCTGACGGCAAGGCGATTTTGCTGACGGCTCACATCGATACCCTGCTCAGTCGCCTGCGCAGGGACCGCAACAAGCGTCCCCGGCTCAAGGAAGGCGTGTCCTGGGAGGACGAGCACCGTAACGTCATTGCCGAACGGCAGGACCAATACTTGGCCGCCGCCGATATGGTGTGCGACACTACGAATAAGCGACCGGACGAAACGGTGTATGAAATCATCGATTATTGTAAAAAACAAACCTGGGTGAACGTATGAGCGGCTCCCTGTTTGAAAGCATGGTGCGCAACAACATGACCCTGATCACCGATATCCACGAAAGCGAATCGATGGTCGTGCATGAAGGCGACATGTTCGCCCGCGCCGAAGCCAGCGAAGAACCCAAGTTTAAACTGGAATTGAACGACAAGGACGTGATCCTGGAAGAGTTGGAAGAACTCCTGCGCTTCCCCCGTCTGCGCACCATCAAGATGCTTTATCTTGATGAGAACAGTTTCGAGGATGCTGGAGTGGAAAAACTGGCGGACACCGAGGCGCTCCACAAACTGGACACCCTGTCACTCGCCGGAAATAATTTGACCGCCAAGGGCATGCGGGCGCTGGCGGCTTCGCCCCACCTGAAAAATGTGCGCACACTGTTTCTTCAGCACAATCAACTCGGGCCCGAGGCCATGCAGGCACTGGCAGAGTCGGAAACGCTGGCGAACCTCAACTTCCTGTATCTCAAGGCCAATGCCTTGGGACCGGAAGGGGCCGCGGAGTTGGCGCGGTCGCCCCACCTGCGTCATTTGACCGAGTTGTATCTCGACCGGGCCAAAATCGGCAACGAGGGTTTGCAGGCACTGTGTCAGTCGGACATCATGCGGACGGTGGAAAAGCTGACTCTCCCGCACAACGATTTGGATGAGGCGGCGATTGATCTTCTGTCCGAGAGCGATTGCCTGCCCAATCTGGTGACGATCGATCTGTACCGCAACCGCATCTCGCTCAGCACGGGGCAACGGTTGAAACAGGCGCCCAAACTGAAACGGTTCAAATTTCTCCAGCTGGATTAACCGCCCTATGGTCGACCGCCGCGTAGCCCCGAAAATCTTGCCGAGCCGCCGCCGGATCCTCGAGCATTTCCGGGAACGCGATCCTAAAATGGCACAGGTGATTCAGGCAGGGGGGCCGTTCGGCCTGAAGCGCAACCGTAATTATTTTGTGGTGCTGTGCCGGTCC
>JAPUGN010000109.1 GCA_027298165.1 Nitrospinota bacterium | reverse complement strand
GGACGATGGTTCTGGGAAACCCGTCGAGAATGTATCCTGCTTCGCAATCGGGTTCCACAATGCGTTCTTTAATCAAACTGATGACCACTTCGTCGGGGACCAATTCCCCTTTATCCATAAACTTTTTGGCCTGTCTTCCCAATTCCGTGTCATCTTCCACGGAGGCTCTCAGGATATCCCCGGTCGATATTTTCGGGATACTGAATTTATCCTGCAGTAAGTTTGCCTGAGACCCTTTACCCGACCCGGGGGGGCCTAACAATATCAACCTCATCGATCAGACTCGGCGACCTCGTATCCTCCCCTTTTTCAAAAATCCGTCGTAGTTGCGTTGAACCAGGTGGGATTCGATTTGTTGCATTGTATCGAGGGACACTCCAACGACGATAAGTAAGCTCGTACCGCCGAAATAGAACGGAATGTTGAAGTATTTTATCAGATAATCCGGCAAAATACAGACTAAAGATAGGTAAATCGCGCCGTAAAAGGTCAACCTCGTCAGAATCTGATCAATATAATCAGCGGTTTTGGGACCTGGTCGGATTCCCGGTATAAAACCGCCGTTCTTTTTCATGTTGTCCGCCACATCCGTGGGGTTAAAAATAACCGCCGTATAGAAATAACAAAAGAAAAATATCGCACTGACAAAAAACAGGCTGTAAACCGGGGTCCCCGGCGTCATCAGGGCCGAAAACTGCTGCATCCAGGGGTGGTCGATAAACTGCGCCATGGTCGCCGGCAACATAATGATCGACGACGCGAAAATCGGCGGAATCACCCCGGAGGTATTGACCTTCAGGGGCAGATGGGTGCTTGTTCCGCCCATCATTTTACGCCCGACCATCCGCTTGGCATATTGGATGGGAATCCGCCGCTGTCCACCCTCGGTGAACACGATGGCCCCGACCACCGCGGCCATGACTACCAACAGAAACAAAACCACCAGAATAGACAACTCACCGGTGCCCATCAGGTCCATGGACATGAATATCGCCGAAGGAGCTCCAGCCACGATGCCGGCGAAAATAATCAGCGAAATACCGTTGCCAATCCCCCGCTCAGTAATCTGCTCCCCCAGCCACATGATAAATGCCGTGCCTGCGGTCAGCGTCAAGATGGCCATCAACCGGAAATCCCAACCGGGGTCGGGCACGATCGGCGCTCCACTACCGGGACTGGTCATTGCTTCCAGCCCGATGCTGATCCCGGTTCCCTGAATCAGGCTGATGACGATGGTGCCGTACCGGGTGTACTGGGTGATTTTTTTCTGGCCCTGCTCGCCTTCCTTTTTCAGTTGCGCCAAGTGCGGTGACACGATGGTCATCAACTGCAAAATAATGGAAGCGCTGATGTAGGGCATGATCCCCAGCGCAAATATCGTCAACCGGCTCAACGCCCCGCCGGAAAACATATCGAACATGCCCAGAATGGTGCCTTTGGTCTGGGCAAACAATTCGGCCAGCGCCGCGCTATCGATTCCCGGGGTCGGTATATGGGCGCCGATCCTGTAAACAATCAGCACTCCCAGAGTGAACAGTATCCGCCGCTTGAGTTCGGGAATTTTAAATAAGTTTCCGAAGCTTTCAGCGCCACTCATTTAAAGGACTACAGCCTTTCCCCCGGATTTTTCAATTTTCTCTTTGGCTGATTGGCTGAACTTGTGGGCATGAATCTCGACCGCCCCGGTCAGTTCGCCATTGCCCAGCACTTTGACCGCGCCAATATCCCGAATCAATCCCTTTTCCTTCAACACCTGAGGCGTCACCGCGCCGTCCACTTTCAGGCCGGCCAGGGAATTCAGGTTCACCAGGTCGTAACTCTTTTTGAAAATATTGGTGAATCCGCGTTTGGGCAGACGCCGTTGCAGAGGCATTTGTCCGCCTTCAAACCAGGGATGCGGATTGCCGCCGGAACGACTTTTCTGGCCCTTCTGGCCGCGCCCGCAGGTTTTGCCGGTACCGGACCCGATGCCACGTCCTACTCGCTTCGGATTTTTGCGGGCTCCGGGATTATTTTTCAAAGTCGATAAAGTGATCATTGTCTATTCCAATCCGTTCATGAGGAGGATTGCGGCCCCACGGCTTTTCCTCGCACCTTGGAAAACTGCTCCGCGTTGCGCAGGGAAACCAATCCGTTGATGGTGGCCTTGACCACGTTGTGCGGATTGTTGGTGCGGATACATTTGGTCAGGATGTCTTTAACCCCGACGGCTTCCAGAACCGCACGCACCGCACCGCCGGCGATCAATCCGGTTCCCCGGGATGCCGGTTTCAACAGGACGCGCCCGGACCCAAACTGCCCGATGATTTCGTGCGGTATGGTGGACCCCTCCAGCAGCACTGTGACCTGGTTTTTCTTGGCCTTGTCAATCCCTTTTCGAATCGCTTCCGGCACTTCATTGGCTTTGCCGAGACCCCAGCCCACCTTGCCATCGCGGTCTCCCACGACCACCAGCGCGCTGAAGCTGAAGCGGCGCCCGCCTTTTACTACTTTAGCGACGCGTTTGATCTTGACGACTTTATCTACCAAGTCCGATTGTTTTGCATTTCGATCCCGCAACGATCATCCTCCTGTTCCCCGAGCGAAACTGCCCCGCAGACTTAAAATTTGACTCCCTTTTCACGCACCGCATCGGCCAGCGCCTTGACGCGCCCGGCATAGATATATCCATTGCGGTCGTAATACACTTCTTTGATTCCCGCCTGCGCAGCCTTTTCGCCCAACATGGAACCCACCAGCACGGCGGCTTTGACGTTGCCCCCGTACTGCATCTGCTTTTTGAACGCCTGGGATGCGGTGGACTCCGCTACCAGGGTTTTGCGCTCCCGATCGCTGACAATCTGCGCATAAATATGCTTTGCACTTTTGAACACCGTCAAACGCAGTTTATCCGGAAAGCGCTGAGTTTTGGTTTTCACGCGCTGTTTACGATTGAGTCTGAGTCTTCGACGTAGGGTCGTTTTCATATTCTGTGAACCTTATGCACCTGCTGCCGCGGCAGTTTTACCCGCTTTTCTCCGGATGTGTTCGTCGGCATACATCACCCCTTTGCCTTTGTACGGCTCCGGGGGACGGAACTTCCGGATTTCGGCGGACACCTGCCCGACCTGCTGTTTATCAATTCCTTTGATCTTGATGGTGTTGGCCTTGGAATCGACTTCAAATTCGATACCCTTCGGCGCGGAATAATTGACGGGATGTGAGAACCCCAGTTGCATCACCAGATCCTTTCCCTTCAATTCCACCTTATACCCGACGCCCACAATATTAAGCTGTTTTAAAAACCCCTCGGAAACACCGGTCACCATGTTATTGATTAACGCCCGGGTCAAGCCGTGCAGGGAACGGTTGGTCCGGTTGTCGTTCGGCCGGGTCACGACGATCTGCCCATCCTGGGCTTCGATTTTCATGTTGGAGTCGAACTCGCGCTCGAGTTCGCCCTTGGACCCTTTGATGCGCACTCGGGAACCCTCGATCTTGACCTCCACTCCAGAGGGAACGGTTATTGGTTTTCTACCGACTCGTGACATTTTTTTGCCTTACCAAATGTAACCCAACACTTCGCCCCCGACCCCTTTTTCGCGACAGAGGCCGTCGGTGATCACACCGGACGAAGTGGAAATAATGGCGACACCCAACCCGTTCAACACGCGGGGCAACTTCTCCTTATTGACGTAGACCCGCCGCCCCGGCTTGCTGATGCGCTTGATGCCGTGAATGGCCGGCTCGCCTTCCATATACTTCAGGTAAATCCGGAGCCATCCCTGCTTGTTGTCCTTGGCCACCTTGAAACTCTTGATGAACCCCTCGTCACGCAGAATTTCCACAATTCGGGTTTTCATCCGGGAATTAGGGATATCCACCTTCGGGTGCTCGGCCTGAATACCGTTTCTGATTCGTGTAAATAAATCCGCTATGGGATCGGTCATCGACATTGGATCATCCGTCTCCTGATGAGTCTTGCGTTTACCAACTGGCTTTGGTCACTCCGGGAATTTCCCCCAGAAGCGCCCGCATGCGGAAACAAATGCGGCACATCCCGAACTTTCGCAGGAAGGCGCGCGGCCGGCCGCACACGTTACAACGGTTGTATGCCCGAACCTTGAACTTCGGTTTTCGTTTGGCTTTGGCGATTAAACTTTTCTTGGCCATGATTCACTCCAGGCTCCCTCCGGTCAATTCCGGAGCGGAAACCCCATTGATTTCAGCAACACCTTCCCCGCATCATCGGATTGCGCGGAAGTGCAGATGGTGATGTTCATTCCCTTGACATGCTCGATCTTGTCAAAATCGATCTCCGGAAAAATCAGCTGCTCCTTGAGGCCCAACGTGTAGTTGCCCCGACCGTCGAACGATTTCGCCGACAGGCCCTTGAAGTCCCTCACCCGTGGCAGGGCAAAACTGACCAGTCGCTCAAAAAATTCGTACATACGATTGCCGCGCAAAGTCACGCGCACCCCGATGGGCACACCTTCCCGCAACTTGAAATTCGAAATGGCTTTCTTGGAACGGGTCACAACCGGTTGTTGACCGGTAATGATCCGCAACTGCTCCACTCCGGCGTCGATCAGCTTGCCATTTTGCAAGGCCTCCCCCAGCCCCATGTTGACGATAATCTTTTCCAGATGCGGCACATCCATAACATTGGCCAAGCCGAGGTCCTTCTGGATCTGGGGTTTGAATTTTTCGTTGTATGTTTTTTTTAGGTTTGACATGATTCAAAATTTCCGTAACCCCTAAGGGATTACATCTTATCCATTACTTCTCCACACTTGACACACACGCGGACGCGCTTGCCGTCTTCCAGTTTTTTACGTTTGACCCGGACGCCTGTGCCGCATTTGTCGCACACCAGCATCACGTTGGAAATTGACAGCCGACTTTCTTTTTCGACGATGCCCCCCTGCTTGTTCTGCGCGCTGGGCTTGGTGTGCCGCTTCACCATGTTCAGTTTCTCCACGGTGAGCTTTCTTTCATCGGGATACAACGCCAGGATTTTCCCTTTTTTGCCTTTTTCCCGCCCGGCGATCACTTCCACGATGTCGTCTTTTTTCAGCTTGAGTTTGACCGCGCTCATTACAATACCTCCGGCGCAAGCGACAGGATTTTCAAATATTTTTTGGCTCGCAGTTCGCGCGCCACGGGACCGAAAATGCGGGTTCCAACAGGCTCTTTCGCATCGTTGATCAGTACGGCGGCGTTGGTGTCGAATTTGATGTAACTACCTTCGGGCCTTCGGATTTCCTTCCGGGTGCGCACGACCACAGCTTTTGTCACATCGCCCTTCTTCACTGGGCTCTGCGGCTCGGACTCCTTGACCGCCACGACGATGATGTCGCCCACCGAGGCGTAGCGGCGTCCGGTTCCACCCAGAACCTTGATGCACTGCACCTTTTTGGCTCCGGAGTTGTCCGCCACATCCAAGACTGTTCTCAATTGAATCATAGTTGCCCGACCCGCCTAAACGGCTTGCGCGGCTTTTAAAACCTTGATCAGGTTCCAGCGCTTGGTTTTGCTCATCGGCCTCACTTCCCGCATGGAAATGAAATCCCCGATGGCGCATTGGTTTTCTTCGTCATGGCATTTGAACTTCTTGGTCCGCTTGACCACTTTCTTGAAGGTGGGGTGGATGAATTTACGCTCCACCTGGACCACCAGGGTTTTATCCATCTTGTTGCTCACCACAGTTCCCGAGATCACCTTCGTAATTTTTGCGATTTCCTGACTCAATGGACCTCCATCAACGATTTCAACCGTATCGATTTATTTTTTATCTTCAGCTTTGGTGCTGTCTTTTGCTTGAGCGGCTTCGGCTTCCGGCACCCTGCTCTGCAGTGTCAATATCCGGGCAATATCCCGTCGCATGTATTTCAACCGGCCGGGATTTTCGATTTTCCCGGTAGCCAGCTGAAACTTTAAATTGAAATACTCTTCGCGCAGATCGCTCAACTTTTCGCCGCGCTCTTTTTCAGAAAGCTCTTGTATTTCCTGTATCTTCATGACCGTATTCCTGCTTCCTATTTCGTCGACACAAACCGGGTGGGAACGGGAAGCTTGTGCGACGCCAATCGAAACGCCTCTTTCGCCACCTCTTCCTGCACACCCGCCATTTCATACAAAATGCGTCCCGGCTTGACCACGGCCACCCAGAATTCCGGATTGCCCTTACCCTTACCCATGCGGGTTTCCGCTGGCTTTTTGGAGATCGGCTTGTCCGGAAAAATGCGGAGCCAGATTTTACCGCCGCGTTTGACGTGGCGGGTCATGGCGATACGCGCCGCTTCGATCTGCCGGTCGGTGATCCAACCGCAGGCCAACGCCTGCAACCCGTACTCACCGAAACTGACGGTGCCACCGCGGTACGCAGTACCACGCATTCTGCCTTTATGGCGTTTCCGGTATTTGACTTTCTTGGGCATCAACATGATGCTAATTCTCCTGTAGAACCAAACTTACACTTCGGTCTTATCGCCCTTGTCTTCCCTGTCCATCGGCCCGCCTGGTTTTTCAAAAATCTCGCCTTTATACACCCATACCTTGATGCCGATAATGCCGTAGGTCGTCAGAGCTTCGGCGGTGCCGTAATCGATATCGGCCCGCAGGGTGTGCAGCGGCACCCGGCCTTCCCGGTACCATTCGCTGCGGGCGATCTCATGTCCGCCCAACCGCCCGGAGCATCGAATCTTGATGCCCTGCGCGCCGAACCGGAGTGACGATTGAACGCTTTTTTTCATGGCGCGGCGAAAGGAGATCCGCTTTACCAATTGCAGGGCTATGTTCTGTGCCACCAGACTGGCGTCCAGCTCCGCCCGCCGGATTTCCTTGATGTTCAGGTTGACCTGCTTGCCGCCGATGATGCGTTGCAAATCTTCTTTCAACCGGTCCACTTCCAGCCCCTTTTTGCCGATGATGATCCCCGGCCGGGCGGTGTGGATGTTGATGCGAATCCGATTGGCGGACCGCTCGATTTCCAGATTGGCGATCCCCGCGTGTGACAGATTTTTTCTCAGGAAAGTACGGATCTTGATGTCTTCCTGCAACAGTTCCGGAAAATCTCTTTTACCAAACCAGTTGGATTTCCAGGGTTTGTTGATCCCCAATCGAAATCCATACGGA
>JAPUGN010000108.1 GCA_027298165.1 Nitrospinota bacterium | reverse complement strand
GCAGGCGCTTCCCCCGGGACTGGCAAGAGAATTGCCGCATCCGCCTCACGGGGCGCAATATATTTATCATGAGGACCAGATACTTTTGATCGACGTGCACAGCCACGTAGTGTTGGATTTTATCAATATCCAGGTGGGATTTTAATTCCGGGGAGGACTATTTCTTTCCGAGGCCGGAGTATTTAAAAATATCGGACATGGCGTTCAGTAAATTGGCTTGTTCCTGCGACTGCATGTCCTTTATTTTTTTCTCTTCATCAAAAATATTCAGGCGAATCTCAGGCGGACGCCCCAATAAGTTAAAGAGCGCCTGTTCCGTATGGACGGGAGGATGGCAGGTTCCCTCCTTGCAGACGTAAGCGGTGGGCTTTCCGGAAACCGGACCCCGTCCCCCGGCCCAGGGAATCCGGCGTTCCGTCTCTGCTCCACGATGCACCACGAGTCTCAAATGCGGACGGTAATCGCGGTGCAGGGCCTCCAGCATCTTCTGATAGTCCTTTTCTTCCTCCGGACCAGACAACACCACCTCCACCGGTGACGCGTCCCACTCATCCATGGCGGCCAGCAAACCGGTAAAGGCGGCGGGACGTTGTTCCATGGCGCCCTGAAACACCTGCACGGTCTTCCGGCCTTTCTCCTCAAACTTTTGGTTTCCGGTCAGCCGTCCCAACCGTAACAGAGCCCGTGCGGCCACGGCATTGGCGGAGGGCATGGCGTCGTCCATGGGATTTTTAAGACGCGCCACCAGGGTTTCATGATCGTTGCCGGTCATGTAAAACCCGCCGTCCCGTTCATCCCAGAACCGAGTGATCATGGATTCGGCAAGCTCTTGAGCGCGATCCAGCCACTGGAACTCAAACGACGCTTCAAACAAAGCCACCAGCCCTTCCAGCAAACAGGCATAATCTTCCAGGCATCCCTTGAACCGGGCCCGCCCGTCCTTGAACACGCGCAAAAGGGCGCCGTCCTGCCACAGGTGATCCCAGATGAAGTCGGCGGCGGTGGCGGCGCTTTTGAGAAATCGTTCCTGCCGAAGCACGACAAACCCCCGGGCCAGCGCGGATATCATCAACCCGTTCCACCCTGCCAGAATTTTTTCATCGCGGTGCGGCCGGGGTCTTTTGTTGCGCGCATCAAGCAGGGTCTGTTTGCCGTTTTTGATGATGTGCCCGACTTCAAAAATGGGCATGCCTTCGCTTTCGGCGATTTTTTCCAGGGGGTCGGTGACCCGAAGAACGTTACGCCGCTCAAAATTTCCCGCAGACGTCATCCCATACGTTCGAGCAAATACCTTGGCGTGGCGCGGCCCCAAAAGATCCAGCACTTCTTTCAATTCCCAGGTGAAAAAGGTCCCTTCGCGACCTTCGGTGTCAGCATCCTGGCTGGTGTAAAACCCGCCATCCGGCGAGGTCATCTCCCGCTCCACATATTCAAATATCTCTTCCGGAATCGACCGGTAAATATCCTGCCGGGTGGCCTGGTACGCGTCGAGATACAACCGGGCCATGAGCGCGTTGTCGCACAGCATTTTTTCAAAGTGCGGTACCCGCCATTCCCGGTCAGTCGAATAACGGTGGAACCCGCCGCCCAACTGATCGTACATGCCGCCTTCGGCCATATGGGTGAGACTCTTGTCAACCATCATCATCACGTCGTTGTTTTCAGTACACAGCCAGTGGCGCAGAAGCAGAGAATACAGCATGGGTTCCGGGAATTTCATGCCCGCTCCGAAACCGCCATAAGACTCGTCAAAATTTTCAGTCAGTTGTTGCACTGCGGCGTCGACCAGGGTACGGGCGGAAGCATCGTGAGAGGATTGGGGAGAAGGCGGTGGATTGATTTTTTGGAGAATGCTCTGGGAACGGTTCTGGATCTGCTCTTTCTGATTCCGGTACTGTTCCTCGGCCTGCCGCAGCACGTCGCCGAATCCCGGCTGGTGGTTGCCGGCAACCGGAGGAAAGTAAGTACCGCCCATATAAGGCTCCTGCTCCGGGGTCAAAAACAGGTTCAACGGCCATCCCCCCTGCCCGTTCATGGCGACCAGGGCGTTCATGTAAATGGCATCGATTTCCGGCCGTTCCTCCCGGTCCACTTTGATGTTCACGAACCGGTCGTTCATCATGCCGGCCAGGTCCGGATTGTCGAAACATTCGTGGGACATGACATGGCACCAGTGGCAGGCCGAATACCCGATGCTCAGAAAAATCGGCTTGTCCTCCTGGCGCGCCTTGTCCAGAGCTTCCGGACCCCACGGATACCAGTCCACCGGTTGATGGGCGTGCTGGAGCAGATAAGGGCTGGTTTCCTGCGACAGACGGTTGTGGTGTTCGGTAGATGCCATTCGAATGCGGAACCTTAAATCAAAGTTTTGCTTTAGGGGTGGTTCCCAAAGCATACAGAATATGGTGGAATGAATAAAGGTTTTATTGAAGAAAGAAAACGATAAGCGTGGCGGGGGTTAATCGTCGATCAAATTCACACGGTTCTGATGATAAAACTCCCGGAAGCTGATGTAGGGATCGATCGCCCCATCTTTCAAGGCTTTGATATCATCAATATAAAACGAAGTCTCGTTGACCATCTGTCCGGAGGTGATGCTGGCGCCGGTGATAAAGTCCGGCACCACCCAGAACAAGGGATTCAGGACGGTGTCCACCGCCGTACCAAACGCATCTCGGGCTGTGGACGGGCCCAGAAGGGGAAGCACAATATAGGGTCCGGAGGGAATCCCCCACTTTCCCATCGCCTGTCCGAAATCCTCATCCACCCGTTTAATGCCGAATTGCGGATCCGCTACCTCGAACATGCCGCCAATGCCCAGGGTGGTGTTGATCAATGTCCGGCTCAGCACCCGGCCGGATTTTTCAAATTCACCCTGAAACAAACTGCTGACCAACCTCTGGGGAAAAAGAATATTGCGAAACATGTTACGAATGATCACCCGTAAATCTTCGGGAATAATAAACCGGTAGCTCTCAGAGACAGGCCGCATGAGATATTCATAAAAATAATCGTTGAACACAAATACCGGCCGGTTGTACCACCGCTCAAAAGGATCGGACAGGGGAGGAGTATCTTTTTCCTCCGCCGCGAACGGATCTTCCTCAAAATCCGCATCACTTACCGAAGAATCGCCGAAGGGATCCTCCTCGATGACATCGTCGGCAAAAGGATCCACTTTCGGACTTGCGAGACCGGAGGCATCCGGAAGATCATCCACACTCGCCCAGTTCATTTCCGAGGGCAACAGTTCCCCGGTGGACGGATCGGTTTGGACCAGATGATGGTTGCGGGATAAATCGCTGGATTCAAAGTTTCCTGGTGACGCGAAGGGAACGGCGGAAAAATAATCCTGGGGGCCGGGAAAGTACGCGGCAAACGACGATGCGGGAAGGATCAGAAGGCACAGCATCAGGCCCAACAAGGGCCAATAGGGCCTCTTTTTCATGCGGGATTTTTCCCGACGGAATGTGGGTTCGAAGATCATAGGCCCTTGAATAGTAACGTATAAATACACCCGTTCAGTCTAGCAGATGGGTTTGTGGATGGCAATCAACCCGGCTTCGGGCTGGCATCGGATAAGCGCTTGAGAGACGCTTGGGAAATGGTGATTTTATTTTTGTGGGCCCGGGCCACGACCTCCCAGGCTTGTTGATATTGGCCCTTATGGAAGTGGGCGTCCACTAGAACGCCATAGGCCTGCTGGTTGAAAGAATTCTGCGCCAGGGCCTCCTGAAGTCTTTTTATGGCTTCGTCATATTTTCCGAGTTGGTTCAACGCCACGCCCCAGGAAGCGTAAGCCTTGCTGTTTTCCGGGTCGAGCAACAAGGCGTTTTCAAACTTGTCGATCGCCTGTTCGGAATGGCCGTCCAGCAACAGAGCCAGCCCCCAGTAATAATAGTTTTTGGTTTGATTGGGGTCCAGCCGCGAGGATTGGTCGAACTTTTCGAGGGCTTCCAAAGTTTTGCCCGCCTTGACCAGGGACAAACCCCACCAAGTACGGGCCTTTGCGTTCCTGGGCTCCAGGGCCACCGCCTGGGAGGCCAACTTGGCCGCCTCTGCGTGTTTTCCCAAAGCGTTTAATTCCTGGACCTGTACCATCATTTCCACGAATTGGGCTTTGGTCTCCTGACGATTTTGCTTATCTTCGGTGCGCTTTTGGGTCTGTTCGGCGGCCAGCTGCTTTTGCTCCTTGTGCACCCGCATTTGATTCATCATGTTAAAATAAATGAACCCAATAAAAATACCAATGCAGCAAAGAACCCAAACAACTCTAATTTTTAGAGGCATACGGACTTTCGTTTCAAAGTTTTAGTTAACCAGCGAAACGAGTATACAGACAACCGTAACGGGTTTCAAAATTTCTTTGGCGGCGGTTCACCCCTCAACGATTCATTTGTTTGCGGGCCGCTTTCAGCAGGCGTGCGGCATCCGCGTCATACGGCAACCACGAACTGACCTGTTCCAAAATCGTCACCGCCCGGCCGGCACGGTTGGTCTGCAGATACAGCCGGGCGAGAGCAAACGATCCGAACGCATAATAAGGATTGATCTCAAGGGTTCTACGGTAAGCCTGCTCCGCTTTTTCGAACTCCTGAACGGCGGCATACACGTTTCCCAGATTCAGGTACGTCAACACATGATCCGGTTCCTGCTCCAGAATTTTCTTATACAACTGAGCGGCGCGTTCATACGCGCCCCGGTTGACGGCCGCCACGGCTTCGTCCAGGTACTGGTCGATGCGGGCTTGGCGCTTGATTTCCCGGACATGCACTTCAGAGCGCTCCAACGTGGCGATATGCTGTTTCACCGCCTCCTGATCCACGTCCGGCAACTCCTCGAACTTCAAAAGCGCGGGCATAACCTGGAAATGCGGTGTGATTTGTCGGACGATTACCTGCCGTTCGTCCTTGTAAATATACTCAGGCGCGCCGAACTCCAGCAGGGAATTATCATCGGTATGAATGGGCGCCCCTTCGCTGAACTTCTTGAGCTCGGCCTGATTCATGATCAACAGGCCCATCAGGTCCCGCACGCTGGCAATACCCAGCCGCTTGAGTTCTTTCCCCTGAACCGGGTCCGCCAGTAAACGCTGGACCCTCTCATAAGGCAGGGCATACGGTTGCTGAGAACCGATCAACAGATAATCATCACCGACAATGGATTCCCACATGGTGACTTGAGGAAATACGGAAAGAAACGCGCGGGAGATGGATTTAAAACTCTCCGGTGACATATTGGTGTGCATCCAGATGCACATGATACCGCGGGGGTTCAACCGGGCATTGGCCCGCTCGTAAAAATCCCGGGTGAACAGCGCGCCGATTCCGGATATCCAGGGATTGGACGGTTCGGAAATGATGACGTCGTACATTTTATTCGTGAGGGTGATGTGGTTGCGGCCGTCTTCCAGGATCACCCGAACCCGCGGGTCGTCCAGCGCATGGTGATTGAACGGATCAAAATAGCGGCTGCCTTCGATCACCGCCGGGGAGATTTCCACCAGATCGATTTCTTTGACGGGAAATTGCTCGACCGCCCCCAGAGTCACCCCGCTACCCTGCCCCACCACCAGCACCCTTTCCGGGTTTTGGCTGAACAACATCGGAAGATAACCGGACAACAGTTGGGTGCGCATGTCCATCGCCAGAGACGCATCGGTCTTGCCGTTGACGCGTAAAAAAATATTGCCGTCGACCGAAAGTTCGGTGGTCACTGTGGTGTGCATACCTTCCTTGTAAAAAAGGATTTTGTTTTTGCGTTGCAGGGCGTTTTCAAGCTCGCTGATGCGGTACGGCATGAAGGAGCCGCTGGAAATAACCGCCTTGTCCCACGGGTCGATGCCGCGGGCTCCCAGAATCCAGATCACCAGCAGACCCGGCAGTGCATAGGTTTTGATGTCGGACCTCAGGCTGGAATTGAACAGCAAAACCACTCCCACAACCAGATTGACCAGCACCGCCCAAAGAATCGTGTTTTGAATACCCAGCAGGGGAATCATAAGGAAACCCCCGGCAAAGGAACCAAAGATGGTTCCCACGGTATTGCAGGCATAAGCGGTGCCGACGTGGTGTCCCAACGTTTTTAAATTCCGGGCCACCAGCCGGAACACCACCGGAAACTGGGCGCCCATTAAAAAAGTCGGGATAATAATAAGTGAGAGGATGATCAAAAAATTGGAGGCTTGAATGGAGTTAAAATCGAGGCCCCAGTTCAAATACACCCAGCGGTTGACCAAAGGAATTTTCCCGAACAGCGGCAGAGCCGCCAAGGCGGACAGGCCGATGCCCACCTGCAGCCAGCCGAACACTTTTTTCAAATCATTAAACCATCCACAGATTCGTGAAAATATCAGAGTGCCCAACGCCAGGCCCAGAATGAAGGCCGTCAGAATCAAACTGAAGGCATAGACCGACGATCCCAGAAGCAGTGAAAAGATACGGGTCCACGCCACCTGATAGATCAATGCAGCCATTCCGGTGACACAAAATCCCCCGAGCACCAGAATCACCTCCCGCGTATAGAATCGAGGTTCCTCCGCTTCCGGCGGAAACTCCTTTTCAGGGGAAGCGAGAGACCATTGACCACGGAAGAACAGGAGGATCACTAACGCGATGCTGAGGTTGAGTCCCGCTGCGATCCAGATGGTAGCACTGACTCCGTACAATCTCATGAGTACGAACGCGCTGGTCACCGCACCCGCCACCGCCCCCAGGGTGTTCACCGCGTACAGTGTCCCGACGTCCCGGCCGATGACTTGCGGATCATTGGAAACAAATTTTCCCAGAATCGGCAGGGTGGCGCCCATGAAGGTGGCCGGTACAAGCAGAATCGCCCCGCACACTCCGAAGCGGAAAAAACTGGTCAGTGTGTAGGACTCTTGAAAATTGAGATAAACCCATTGGAACAGCGGCAGGGAATTATCGATCAGGTGAGGAATGAGAAAACAGTAGATCCCGATAGCGCCTTCAAGCAGGGCGTAAATGAACAGCGGCCGGCCGCCGCGGTCGATGAGGCGTCCCCCGAAGAAACTGCCGAGGGCCAGGCCGCCCATGAAGGTGGTGAGGACGGTGGAAACCGAGTAATGGGTATTGCCTAGAACCAGAGTCAGCAGGCGGGTCCACACCACTTCATAAATCAAACCCGTGGCGCCGGAGACGAAGAAAAAAAGAAAAACCCAAACTCGAAAATGGGAGCGGCTCAAATGAGACTTGTCCGAAGTTTACGGTTTCATGGTTTTGGAGTCCGGCTCGACTGATTTGCCGCAACGGAATCCGACGATACTGTCTTTACGTCCGGGGGTGGCGGCGAATCGTTTGGCGGAGCGAATATCCACTTTGCGCGCATCCCAGGACCCACCGCGAAATACCCGGTTCTTGCTCTGGGTGGTGCCTTCCGGGTTGATCATCGGGGATTTCTGGTAATAAAACTGATCGTACCAATCCTCGACCCATTCGGAAGCGTTGCCGGACATATCGTACACCCCGTACACGCTACGCCCCATGGGGAAACTGCCGACCGGGGACATGTATTTAAACCCATCGGCGGTGCCGGAGATGTTGGCGCGTTTGGGCAGAACACTGTTGCCCCAGGGATACACCAGCCCATGGGTGCCGCGGGCGGCCTTTTCCCATTCGGCTTCCTTGAGCAGACGCTTTCCCGCCCAGGTACAATAATTAACCGCGTCGAGCCAGGACACCCCGACCACCGGAAAATTGGGAGTTTTCAGGATATTTTGATCCCCCTGAAAAAACGGCACGGACGGTTCTGTATATCGGGCGGCGCGGCGAAACACATTATAGGCCTCGACACTGACTTCATATTGATCGACCCAAAACGCATCCAGGTAAATTTCCTGCTGCGGCTTCTCGTCAAACCCGCCGGAGTCCGACCCGCGCGTAAACACCCCTTCGGGAATCAGGATCATCTTCCGGGCATCGCCGCCAACCATGGTATCGTAGATGCTGAAATCGCGGTTGTCATCGATCGTCACCTGCTTGTGTTTCGCCTGCATTTTGCGAATCTTGGCGTCATGATCGATGGACTTTTTAATTTCCCAGATGATCACCAGAAGAAATGCGATGGATATGAAAAAGCAGGCGATCACCCCTATGACCAATTGTTTGTTATTCATATTTTTATTATGTTTAAAGGAAATTAAAGGCTAGAATAGCAGAGCGATTATAGTTTAACCTGACTGGAATGCAATCTTAAACCCAACGGATGAAAGATCTTCTCTACGCAAAAGAAGCAGCGCTGTCCTGGCTCAAACCCGCCACCCGGGAAATCCTCAGCAGGTTCCAAACAGACCTCACCGTACACTACAAAGAGGACCAAAGTCCAGTCACCCTCGCCGACCAGAAAGCCGAAGAAATTCTCCGCAAAAAAATTCAGCGGGAGTTTCCGGATCACGGCATCATCGGCGAGGAATTCGGAGAGGAAGATTCCTATCGCAAGTGGGTCTGGACGATCGATCCGATAGATGGCACCCGTTCGTTTATCCAGGGACTGCCCCTGTTTGCCACCCTGCTCTCCCTCCTTCACAAAGGGGAACCGGTCATGGGAGTCATCTGCCTGCCCGCGCTGGGGGAAACGGTATGGGCGGTCAAGGGTAAGGGAACTTTTTCCGGCAAGCGCCGCCTGCGCGTGTCCTCCCATTCCAAATTAAAGGATTCCGTTCTGGCCACGGCGGACCATTACTGTTTCCGGGAAAAGAAATACCTGCGGTTCTTGAATCAATTGCATTCCGAAGCCAAATGGGTGCGGACTTATCCCGATGCGTTCGGACACCTGCTGGCCATCCGGGGATCGGTGGACGTCATGGTCGATCCCTGGGCTTATATCTGGGATTTCGCTCCGTGCAAAATTATGGTGCAGGAAGCCGGGGGAGTTTTTGCTAATTTTAAGGGAACCCAGAACAGCATCCGCGGGGGCACGGCGCTGGTGGGGAATGCTCAACTGGTGAAAGAACTTCGAAAGCGGATCAACGCCACGAAGACGAGGTAACTTCTAAATCGGCTGGCGGCCGGAAAACCCAGTGTTCAGATCGTGCCAGAACCGGATTTCCTTTTCCGGGACTTTCCAGCAGAGGAGCACTTCTTTGCCATCGCGGATAGCCGGAAAATCCACCAGGCCCATTTCGATGCCTTTAAGAACGCACCCGTGTTTTTCCAAGCCCCGGGTGATTTGATTGGCTTTCAGAGCCACCTTCAAATATTCGGTTCCGTGGATACTGCCGCCGCCGTACTCGGCCTTGGCCCGGGCTTTCAGGATATCCGGGAAACCTTTGTGCATCAGGGAATACAATTCCTGCAACCGGGGTACCCAATCCAGCAAATCGGGGATCAGGGCATTGGCCTCTTCCACAGTAAAGTACTTTTTCGACATCGAAATCCATCTCGTACGGGGGTTTTTAAAAAGCAGTTTGAAATAGCAATCATACACGGGAACCCGGAAAATTCAAACGACCGGCGAGAGTTTTTTAAAATTAATTAAAACAAAGAGTTAATAAAATTTGCCAGCCGGTGGCCGAAAAATCGGGGGAAAACACCGGAAATCACCGAAAATCTTCAAATTCTCAATCCGGTCGGGTCAGGCTCTTGAAACCCTATGGAGTTTTTCTATTGACAAATGGCCTCTAAGATTATAAATTTCGGTCTAAGACGCCTCAAAATGTCTAAAAAAAGGCCGCTAGTTTTGTGCTGGCGCGGGCCTGACTCTGCCGGTATTCCATAATTCATTTGTTGGCTGTTTTTTAATGAATTATTTAACTTTGAGCTTTACCTATTAAGTACAAACTTTTTTAGGGGAGACTACAATGAAAAAGAAAGCACTTTTGTTGGCAGTATGTTTTATGGCTGTATTGGCTTTCGGCGTATCCAGCGCGACCGCCGATGAAATGGTTCCGGGTGCCTATGCTCAGCAGGATCAGAGCGTAATGAGCGTTGGCCAGACGATGGTTCAAATGGGAGCCCACGCCCGTACGTTGACGGACGCCGTCAACCGTGCCTCCCGCGCTCATATGTCCAGAAGCTCTGACGTTGGAATTAATGTCGACCAGCAGTTCGGTGAATCACAGAGCGATCAGTCCTGGAAAGCCGCCAAGACGGTTGAAGAAGCCGAGGTTTTCGGTCTGGTTGCCGGCGACTGTGGTGGCGACAACACCGGTGGCGCTTACCGGAAGCAAATGGGTCAGAATCGCAAAGGTTACATGAAGGAAAATCTGGTTCCGAATTCCATGTGTGGCGCCTATCATCCGACTTTGAAGTAAGCCTCACAGCTTTGGGACTCTCGGTCCTATCCGATTGCATTAAAAAGCCGATAGAGCTTATACTCTATCGGCTTTTTCTATGTTCCTGCCTCCCCTCGAACTCAGGCAAACCTTGCCTCTTCCTTGCTGGGGTTTTGTTGTTTGGTTTGCATCAGGCCACATCTGCTTATTCGCTTGAAACCGTTTCTCTCAAGGAATACAAAGTCCAAGCCACCAAAATAACCAATCCGGTGGATCTGACACGCCTTTCCCTCAACAAAACCTTTCAAGTCAATTCTCCGGACTTTGTCCTGCAATTCTTTTTCAGCGGCCCGGACATCCTGGGAATTATTTTCAAGCGTAATATTGACAAAGCGCTTTTTGTAAGATGGTGTTTGTTTCGAAACTGCGAGAAAAGTCCTTATGATTATGTTTCGGTGATCGCCCAACGCCATGGCCCTCCCCTGGCTAATAATTTTTTTCATATCAATCATCCACACGGGCTCAATTACCATTTTCAGGGCCTTCATTTTTTCACCCGAAAATAAACCTGGCCTCGATGCCCTTCAAAATATCTGCAGGCTCCATACGCACCTCATTTTTGATATAATATCTTGCAATCCAATCTTAATCGCGAGGCTTCCATGTCTGACGACAGGTTTATTGATAACGGAAACGACACCATCACCGATTCATCCACCGGGCTGACCTGGCTCAAAAAAGACACCCGCCAGATGCTGGGAAAATGGCGGAACCTGGAACAGTGCCAGGAATACGCGCAACAACTGAATACGGAAAATTATGCAGGTTTCAACGACTGGCGGGTGTGCAAACTCGAGGACATCAAATCTATTTTCGATAAAAACCACAGCTTGAAGGCCAAGGGGGGAGATATCATTTACCTGCCTCCGGTCTTTGAACCGGATTGCGCGGATTTGACCTGGACCGATACGGTCAACAAGGACCGCGCCATGATGTTCAACCTGATCAAGGGGCGCTCCAACTGGATCAACAAGCTGGGCGAAGGCCCCTTTGCGGCAAGAATCGTAAGGGGAGAACGCCAGAAGCCTGAAGAGTCTGCGTGATCGGGCTTTGTCGGTAAAAGCACCTCCGCTTCGATCAGACGGCACTCCGCGAGTTAACGACCAACCAGATGGCCAGAAGCACCAGGATGCCTGCAAAGAAGCGCTTGAAATTCTGTTCCGACATGCTCGCTAAAATCATGGGACCCACCTGGGCGCCGACGACCCCGCCGAGAGCGATCATCAGGCCGGTCTTGAGATCGACGTTACCCAACCGGTAATGGACTGCCACGGACGAGGCCGCGATCAGAAAAACCACGATGAACGACGTTCCGACCGCCATCTGCGCCTTATGTCCAAGATACAGCAGAACGGGAACCACCAGAAATCCCCCGCCCAGACCGGTCATAGAGGCCAAAACCCCGATCACCAGTCCCAACAGGATCAAGAGTATCCATTCCAATTGACTACCCTCCTTCCACGTATTGTTCTTCAAGTTTATCGACCACCGCCGCGCCTATGGAATCTCCCCAAACGTTGACGGTGGTACGGCACCGGTCCAGAAACCAGTCGATCGATAACAGCATCCCGATGCCCTCCAAGGGGAGACCGACGGACTGGAGCACCATGATCAGGGTGACCAGCCCCGCCTCGGGAATGCCCGCGGCGCCAATCGCCGCAAGCGTGGCGGTAATGAATATAATAATTTGCTGGGTAAAACTCAGCTCAATACCCAACATTTGAGCGATGAAGATGGCCGCTATCGCTTCGTACATGGCGGTGCCATCCATGTTGACCGTCGCGCCAATGGGAAGAACAAACAGCGAAGCCCGGCGCGACACCTGGTTGTTCTCCACGGCGCATTCGATGGTGACCGGCAGGGTGGCGGAACTGCTGGCGGTTGAAAGCGCCGTGGTCAAGGCGGCACTCGCCCCCTTAAAAAATTTAATGGGGCTCCGGCGGGTTACAAAAATCAGGATGGCCGGAAGGACCACCAACGCATGAAGTAACAGCGCGGCAATAACAGTGAAGGCATATTTGCCGATTTTCAGCAACTCCGCCCAGAAGGCGTCGCCGCCCCCGGCGGCTCCCAGTTTGGAGGCGATCAGCGCGAAAATTCCAACCGGCGCCAGGTACAGCACCAGATGCACCATTTTCATGATGGCTTCGTTTACGGCATCAAAAAAATTGATGACGGTTTTCCCTTTTTCGCCCAGGGTGGTCAATACACCGCCGAACACCAGAGAGAAAATAATGATGGGCAGGATATCCATATCCAACATGGATTTGACGAGGTTGGGCGAGATGAAACTCTGCAAAATATCGGTAATTCCCACGGCCTTTTTGGCGGCCACCCCTTCCGGCATTTCGGACACCATCTCCACGGATTTTCCGGGCTGCATAAAATTCACCATGGCCAGTCCGATCACCACTGAAAAAGCGGTCGTCGTCATAAAATAAAACAAGGTGATCGCCCCGGTTTTGCCCACTTTGGTGATGTCCCCCAACCCGGCAATCCCGACGATCAGGGAGGATACGATGAGGGGAATTACCAGCATTTTAAGAGCGTTCAGAAAAATTTCCCCGATCCAATCCACCGCCATCATCTGCTTTCCGAACCACCAGCCGCAGATTCCCCCGAGGAATATGCCGACCAGCATGAAATAGAGTAGCCAATTCTTGTTCTTCATAGAGGTTCGCCAATTCGTTATTTAAAAAGATTACTGAAAACCGCTCTGAGAAAATTTATAATACAATCGCATCATATCCGGAAACTTGAGTGCATTGCGTTTCCGCCAACCCCCGACCGGAGATATTCATGTCCAAAACCGCCGAACTCATTTACCAGGGCACATCCTACCCGTTACCCATCATCGAGGGAACCTGCGGTGAAAAGGCGGTGGATATTTCCGCCTTGCGATCCACAACGGGTTTGATCACCTACGATCCCGGTTTTGTCAGCACCGGCAGTTGTCAAAGCGAGATCACGTTTCTGGATGGGGAACAGGGTGTTTTGCTGTACCGGGGCATCCCGATCGAACAGTTGGCGGAGCACAGCAGTTTTATCGAGACGTCCTTTCTGTTGATCTACGGCCACCTCCCCAGCCGGGAGGAGCTGGACTATTTCAATTACCATGTCA
>JAPUGN010000107.1 GCA_027298165.1 Nitrospinota bacterium | reverse complement strand
TAAAAGAACAGAATCACGTATTTTTTACCCTTGTAGCTGGAAAGCTGGATTTCCTTGAAGCTTCCGTCGGGCATCACCGCCTGCGCCTTGAAGTCAGGGGCAGGATTTGCAACTAATGTCGCCATATTTTCAACTCCTCTATGGTAATAAGCGTTTCAGAAAGTGGTACAATTTAGCACAAATCCTCTATCCTGTTCAAACTCTTGTTTCAGGGGATCGCCACAGCCTCACGGAGACCGGCCTGGAGGGCATTCCGGACATTGGAGGCACACCGGATGGGGAACCCCGACGAGGTTCTTGACAGTCCCTCGGGCGGCACATAAAATGCTATTAACAGGTAATTTTAAAATATTGAGGAATTGAACCGGGACTTCAAACCCTTTAGATGTCCCGTCCCGGCCAAGGTTGCAAAAATATGGAATCCGCCACCATCCGTAAAAGACTCCGAATCGCCCTGACTTTGATTTTCTTCGTTTTTTGCGTGGAAGTGGCTGGCGGCATTATCGCCCACAGCCTGGCGCTGTTGAGCGACGCGGCGCACATGCTGACGGATGCGTTCGCCTTGGGTTTAAGCCTGATGGCCCTGACCATTGCCGCGCAACCCTCGACCCGCACCAAAACCTTCGGGTATCACCGGCTCGAGATTCTGGCGGCGCTGGCCAACGGAGTGTTGTTACTGTTGATGGCTTTGGGCATTCTGTGGGAAGCCTACCAGCGGTTCACCGATCCCCGGGAAGTGCACAGCCTGATCGTGATCGCCGTCGCCACGGTCGGACTGGTGACCAACCTCGGCGTCCTGTATTTCCTGAAGGACCCGGTCCATGACGCGCACAATCACGACCTGAATCTGAAGGCGGCTTATTACCATGTCGTCGGCGATTCGCTGGCATCCGTCGCGGTGGTCCTCGGCGGGGTGGCCATGTGGCTGACGCAATGGTACGCGCTGGACTCGATCATCGCGGCGCTGGTGGCGCTGGTTTTGATCTGGGGGGCTCAGTCCCTTATCCGCGACGCGTTCCATATTTTACTGGAAGGCGTACCCAAAGGTATCTCCATCCAGGAAGTGGAAAGGGAGTTGACGTCCATCCACGCCATCAAGGATATTCATGAATTGCATGTCTGGTCAATCTGCTCCAACATTTACGCCCTGAGCACCCACGCGCTGGTGAACGACCAGAAAGTCAACCAGGTGGAAACCATCCTGGAAGAAATTGAAACGCTGTTGAAGGACAAATTTAACATCACGCATTCCACGGTCCAGTTCGAATCCAATCCCTGTCCAGCGGCGGGCGTGGCGTGCGATATCAAACATTAAGTCTGCCATGAAAATTCTGTTTCTCGGAACCGGAACCTCCACCGGTATCCCCACGTTATGCTGTCCCTGCGCCGTCTGTAAATCGGACGACCCGCGCAACAAGCGCCTGCGGTCCTCGGTGCTGGTGCAGAACAACGGATTCAATTTCCTGATCGATACCTCCACCGACCTCAGGCAACAGTGCCTGCGGCACAACATCACCCGGATCGACGGTGTGCTGTACACGCACCACCACGCCGACCACGTCCACGGCATCGACGAGTTGCGCTGCTTTAATTTTTTCAACAAAAATGTCATCCCCTGTTATGGCAACGAGTTGACGCTGGCTGCAATCAAGAAGAATTTCAATTATATCTTCAACGGGCAAAAGCCACTGGGAGGCGGGGTGCCTCAACTCGACATGATCACCCTGAACGGCGATTCATTTGCGTTGGGAGGCGTCCGGGTCCAGCCGGTGGACATCATCCACGGCAACATGACCATCCTGGGATATAAAATCAACAACGCGGCCTACGTCACCGACTGCAGCGGCCTGCCTGAAAAAGCCAGAGAAATACTTTCCGGGCTGGACGTCCTGGTGCTGAACGCCCTGGGTTACGAACCGCACGCCACGCATTTCTGTCTGGATCAGGCCCTGGAAGCTATCGCGGAACTCCGGCCGAAGCGGGCGATCCTCACCCACATCAACCACAAGTTCGATCACGAAACAGTCAGCCGGGATTTGCCGGAGAACGTGGAGCTGGCTTATGACGGGTTGACGCTGAATCTGTAATCAGTCCAGGTCAAAATCGCGGAGAGGTTTGGAGGTGTCTGATTTGTCGATATTCTTCTGCGCTTCCTTGAATTTCTCTGTCAGAAGACGGGACTTGTCTTTTTGCAGTTCCTTTTGTTTCTGGAACATGGACTGGCTCTCTTTTTGATGTTCGGCAAGGTCATGGACCATATCGGAAAGAGAGGAGAGCTCTTTTTTCTTCTCCTCTTTCCAGAGCACCTCACCGGTTTTCTGATCCAACCGTAATTTGGCCTCGCAACAGGGGCAGGTGATCTCCAAGTTTGAACTCATGGTCCGGCCTTTCGAAAAAGAATGACAGTCAACACAAATGGATTATAGCAGAAATGCGGAGTCTTCCAAAATCCCGGTGGATCCCGGAGTCCAAATTCCCACAAATAAAAGATGGCATCTGTCTTTGCCCTTCCCTACAATAGGCCTTTTTAAAAACGGAGAAATGGAAATGCCAGCACAGGGGTTGTTCATAACGGGAACAGATACCGGGGTCGGCAAAACCGTGGTCACGGGGGCGATTGTGGCCTGGCTCCGGCACCAGGGCTTGAAGACCGGGGTGATGAAACCGCTGGAGACCGGTGTGGACCGCGAGTGCAGTTCCGCCGCCAACTCTGACGCCCTGTTTCTGATGGAATGCGGCGATATCCAGGACGACTTGTCCGAGGTATGCCCTATTCGCCTCAAACCCGCCGCCTCACCTTATCAGGCGGCCCTCATCGAAAACCGGACTCTCGAGCCGGAAACGATTGTATCAGCCTACCGGAACCTGTCGGATAAATACGATTGGATGCTGGTGGAGGGCATCGGCGGCGTGCACGTCCCGATTACCCGCGACTACCGGGTGGTGGACCTGATACGCGATCTGGGCCTGCCGGCGGTGGTGGTGACCCGCTATCATCTGGGCACTCTCAACCATACGCTGATGACGCTGGATGCTCTGAAGCAAAATAATATTTCCGTGCAGGGCGTGATCTTCAACCGAGGTGACCCGGGGGAGTTGGGGGAGGTCGAGCAGGAACAGCCCCGGCTGATCGAAGCGCTATCCGGGACGGAGGTTCTGGGAGAGTTTCCCTACATCGACTCTTTGGACACACGGAGTTTTACCCCGGAACGCCTGCAACAGCTGGAATCCTGCGTCCGTTTCTCCCGCTTGACCCCGGCTTGACAAAACCTTGAACGGGTGTCATGTTTTCTGAATCCGTTGACGGTTTGAAAGGAAGGCTCTATGAAAAAATGGTTCATGCTGATCCTGGTGGGCAAAGACCAGCCCGGGATCGTCGCCCAGATCACCCGCGCGTTGTACGAAGGGGAATGCAACCTGGGGGAAGCGTCCATGGTGCGGCTGGGCGGCAATTTTACGGTGATGCTCATGGTGCAATCCGCCGGCGATGAGCAGGCGCTGGACCATCTGATCGGGCCTATCTGCAAATCCTTCAACCTGCGTCACCATGTCGATGCCATCGAAGGAGAATTACGGCACCATGTGGAGCCGGACGTGCGCATCACCGTTTATGGGGCAGACCGGGCCGGCATCGTCGCCGAAGCCACGGGCACGCTTGCGGAAAAGGGTTTCAATATTCTGAATCTGGAGTCCGACGTCGGAGGAACGGCGGATAATCCGATTTACATCATGACCATTGAGGGCGTGGCCGAACAGGGAATCGAAGTCCTTGAGGAAGCGTTGAAGAAGCTGGCGCAGGACCAGGGATTGGAAACCCAATTGGAACCCATTGACACGCTGATCGGGTAAGGTGCATGGCCGTTCTTGATATTCTGGTTTATCCCGATCCGCGGTTGAAACAGATTTCCAAACCGGTGGAACAGTTCGATGATGCGCTGAGGGGGTTCGTTTGCGATCTGGAAGAAACGATGCGCGTGGGTCCGGGCGGTGTCGGCCTCGCCGCACCGCAGGTGGGACGGTTTGAACGGATCGTAATCGTCGACGTTTCCTGCAAACCCAAAATCAAACATCACGGGCGGTTGGTCTTGATCAACCCGGAAATCAGCTGGCGGGAAGGGTCAACCGTCGGGCGCGAAGGTTGCCTGTCGGTTCCCGACTACACCGGAAACGTGGCCCGCTCCAAATTCATCAAGGTGCGGGCGCAGGATGAATTCGGCCAAGCGCTCGAGCTCCACATGGAACGCTATGAAGCGCGCGCGGTTCAACATGAAATGGATCACCTGGACGGCATTTTACTGCTCCACCGACTGGTCAGCCGCCGGGATTTGTTTCGCCGGCAATCGCAGGAAGCCACCTCGCCCAAGCCCAAACCCTTGTGACTCCTTCAGTCCGGTCGAGTGAAATTTTTATTACTCGGCGTCGCAACGGCCCTCCGCGCCGGGTCAATCGTAAAAACCGTTGAATTTCCCGCTTTAAAACTCTTATTGTCCTCTGCTGAGAGGGCGGGTCTATGCCCTTTCGCCCCCTTCGGGGAGCCTCAACCTCCAAAACCACTGGAAATCTTAAAATGAACTGTTACATTGATAGAACAGAGTCAATTCAAAAAATCCAAGGACATACAGTCCATCCATACTTTCCGGGACATGTGTTATGAACCCATTCAAAGCAGGTATTTGCATCGCCATGATGCTGCTTTTAGCAGGGACCGTCGGGGCCTGCAAAACCCAGCAGAAAGCAGGTTTTTTTGACCTTCACCCTAGAATCCTGATCCATGAATCCGACCTGGGTTCCGGAAAAAACCTCAACCTTTCCGTAGTGGACAAACGAAGACGGAATATCCTGTTGAGGAAGGATTCCGATCGAAAAATCAAATCCGGCCGAGCCTTGGTGACCCAAGATCATCATGCCTCCGTTCAATTGGATAATACCTTTCAGAAAATCGCAGAGGAAGCTTTCCAGTTACAGGGTTATCACACCGACGGCAAAGGCACCGGCAGTCCCCGCGAAGTTACCATCTACATCACCAAACTTGAACTCCGGTTCCGGCTAGCCAGAACTGAAGGTGCCGACGGCCAATACCAAATCCAGGTGCGCCTTCGTTCCAAAATGAAAGTGGCCGCTAAAAATCGGAGTATTACCTTCGGTAAAGAGTACGATTTTTTCATCAAAAAATCTTATGACACCCTTCCCAGTAAACTGGAAAACGAAAAAATGCTGAACTACGGCCTCACCCAGTTGCTGCACCAGATAGTGGACGATCCCA
This sequence comes from Nitrospinota bacterium, assembly GCA_027298165.1. Taxonomy (GTDB): domain Bacteria; phylum Nitrospinota; class Nitrospinia; order Nitrospinales; family Nitrospinaceae; genus SZUA-226. The sequence continues at coordinate 1,037 of JAPUGN010000107.1, read as the reverse complement.
AACTCAACCGTTTTTTAACCGGGTGAAGCTTTGCAGGTTGAGTACATCCTCTGGATTTCCTCCGTTACACAGGAAAATATCATGAAGATCAGCAGGATATCCAGGCCGTCTCAACCCTGCTACTGTGCAGTTAAGCCTTTGTAGTCATTGCAATTCAAGGTATTTAGTGATAATCTTATCTAAATAATTAATCAACCATTCCATAATAGTTCAGCAAAATCGGACTGCCCACAATTCCAGATCATTTGCCGATAACCCGAGGGATATTCGGATCGCGTGACCCAGGGTTCTTAATCCTGAATGACAAAAGCTTTTTGAGAGGGTAAAAGCTTGTGAAGTATTCTCAACTATCCTTTGATAACCAGAATTTAAAGGAAACCCCGCCGCATCTCCGGCGGGACCAGATCGTTTCCAAACTGAAAGAGAGTTTTGATTTCCAAAACGCTCACCTACGAGGCCCCTCCCAGGAGAGCGACGATGTCCTTTCCAAATGCCACAATTATGACGCTCCCGACCAAGCCAAGGACCTCGGCATCTACCCTTACTTTCGCGAAATCGAGGCGATGGACGGCGCGCACGTCACCATTGAGGGACGCGACGTCATCACCGTTTCCACCAACAACTATCTGGGCCTGACGAAAGACCCCCGTGTCATCGAAGCAGCCAAAGCCGCATTGGAAAAATTCGGGACCGGATGCACCGGCAGCCGGTTTCTCAATGGAACCCTCACCCTCCATAAAACGCTGGAGCGCGACCTTTCCCATTTTCTGAAACGGGAGGACACCATCGTCATGTCCACCGGCTACCAGGCCAATCAGGGGACGATTGCCTGCCTGCTGGGCCGAAAGGACATCGCTTTTTCCGACCGGGAAAACCATGCCAGCATCTATGAAGGATGCGCCGTGGCCCACGGCAAAACGGTGCGCTACCGCCACAACGATATGGATCACCTGGAACACTGCCTGAAAAAATATTCCGGGGTGAAAGGCAAGCTGATCATTACAGACAGCGTGTTCAGCATGAGTGGAGACATAGCA
>JAPUGN010000106.1 GCA_027298165.1 Nitrospinota bacterium | reverse complement strand
GGATTTATCATGCTGTTCTTCGGACTGGAAAGCGCCAACGACCGCATACTGTCGATCATTGACAAAGGTTGTGACCAGAAAACCGAAAAAATAGTCCTCGAAAACAGTTCACGCGCCGGCATCTGGAACCATTTGTACCTGTTCTTCGGCTTTCCCACTGAGGAACGGGAAGAAGCGGAAGACACCATCCAGTTCACCATCGACCACGGCGAACGGGGAGGCGGGTCCATCCATTCGGTCGGGCAATCGACCTTTACCCTGGAAAAGGACTCGGCTATCTACCACAATCCGCAAAAATTTTCGATCGACCGCATCTTGCACGACCCGGACCGCGACTTGGCGATCATTTACGATTACGAAATCCAGAAGGGTATGCCGCGCGAGGAAGTCATGGAAGTGTACGAACAGTTCGATGAGGTGCTGGAGGAACAGTTCCCCTCCCGCAAAATCTGGAATTACCTGTCGCGGGAGCATTTTCTGCTCTATCTGGACCGGTTCGGACGAGAAGAACTGTTGAAAATGGCCCAGGACGAGACGGTGACCGAGTCCGTGGGAGCCTGAAAAAAGCCCGGTTGGAGCTTTGGGCGGCCAACCGCACCGGGGAATCGCATTTGACACGCACCCGGCAGATAACCTAACATCAGAGCCATCCAAATTTATTAAATTAATTAAGGATTTAAGAGGACCCAAATTATGGCGGATATTGATGTCAATGAGGAATTTAACCCTCAGGAATACCGGGATAAGCAGGAAAGCAAAAAGAAGTCCGATCTCATCACCATGAAAATTCATCCCGAAATCTGGGATGAACTGGGAGTGCGCGACCCGGAGCAGATCAAGCTGGAAACCGCAATCATGAAAAAAACCCGGCAACTCAAAAAGGAACTCCGGACCGATCCCGACAACCTGGACAAGCAGATAGAACTGTGCACCCTTTACATTGACGGGGCTAACTTCGACTTGGCCATCAAACTGATCCGGAACGTGATCAACAAAGATCCCAAAAATGCCCGCGCCCGTAAAATCCTGGGAACCGCCTACGCGCTCAGCAACCACGAGGACGAAGCCATCCGCGAACTCCAACGCTCGACAGAGTTGGATCCGGACGATGCGGAAACCCACTTCAACCTCGGTGGGGTGTTTATGCTGCAGGACTCGTTTCTCTGCGCAGAACGGGAATTCAAAAAAGTGATCGAGCTGGACCCGACCGACGCTACCGTCTACGCCAATCTGGCCGTCGCTTACTCCATGCAACAAAGCCACATGGAAGAAATCCAGACCCTGAGAAAAGTGCTGATGTTCGATCCGGAAAACAAGGAGCTGCGCTCCGCACTGAGCAACGCCTTTTTTAATATAGGCGATTTCGACGAAGCGCTCACCAGCGCGCTGTGCGTCATCGAACTGGATGAAAAGGACCCGCAGGCCCACTGCAACCTGGGAAGCATTTATTCGGCCCAGAACATGGCGGAAGAAGCCATCCAGTCGTTCCAGAAAGCGATCGAAATGGATCCGGATTATTCGCTTCCCCACACCAATCTGGGAAGTTTGTACGGACTCGCCGGGCGGACCGAGAGTGCCATCAAGGAATTCAAAAAAGCCACCACCCTCAACCCCAGCGACGCCCAAGCCTTTCTGAGCCTGTATCATTCCTATAAAGAAATCGGACGGCAGGAGGACTCCGTCAAGGCCTATCAAAAATATGAAATGCTGACCAAAGAGAAGACCGCGCCTGCCGCCAATTCTTCCGGCATCCCCGGCGGCGTGTCCATGACCGGCGAAACGGCGAGTCAATAGCGGAGTACCTCCGCGGGCCGGGCAAGGCACGGAGCAAATTTTAAAATTGGAAACGCGCCCAAGGATCATCGCTGGCAGGTAACTGTCAGCAAATTGCCTCCGGCGCTAGCCGGTGTCACCCTGAGCTCGCCGGAGGGTGACAACATGATGCAAAGGTTTAATGGCCCGCCCGGAATCACAGCTTCTGCCCCTCGGCGATTTCAAACCCTCGGACGAGTGGCAGACGCACGTCAACGCCATTTTCTACGGGATCAAGGGTCCCGCAATCCACCAACATTTCCAGACTTATGTCAGCCGCGATTACCGGCTGGCCCATGCCCTGGCCGACCAATTTCTAAAGGACGCCACCGAACGCGGCCCGGCGGATGGACCGGTCTGTGTGCAGGAGTGGGGCGTCGGCAACGGCAACCTGGCGGCGCGTTTTCTGGCGCGCCTGAAAGCCGCCGATACCGGTCAAACGGTCTACCCGCGCCTGCGCTACACCCTGTGCGACTACTCGGAGGAAATTTTAAACGGCGTGCGCGCCAACCCGGATCTTAAGGAACATGAAGGGGTTTATTTTCTGGAGCAGGTGAACGCGGAGACGCAGGAGAATTCCTCACCGCGCTCGGCGCATAAAATCATCTCCAACGAAATCTGGGACGACCTGGCGACCGGCGTCCTGCTCAAAAACGACGGTCTGCTGTACGAGGAATACCTGCAACCCCTGCTGCCGCGCAACATCCCGAATGTGGCGTGGGAAACGTTCCTCGACCAGTTCGCCAACCAGGACCTGGAGGCGCTGAAAACCCACCCGCCGTTTCTGGAAGAGATTATCTGGGAGCGCAGTTTTCAGCGCACCGACATCTCGGACTGGCCGTATGGAGAAGTCATTCAACAGCACCTCGAGCGGCTAGAGGACGACATTCCCACTCCCGTCAACACCGGCGCGTTTCATACCCTCGAGCGGGCAAAGCGCCTGCTCGCCGAAAATCATCTGGGGTACTCCTCGTTCGATTACGGCATGCTGTCCGACCGCGAGCTCAACTGGCCGGGCCGCCCCTATTACAAACTGTACGGCGGGCAGTACACCTCGATGGTGAATTTTCCGCTGATCGCGGAAGTGGCCCAGGCGGTCGGCTTCACCGAGGTCCAAATGGAACATCAGCACGATTTTGTCGGTCGCCACCTTTCGGAGAAAGTGCTGAGCGCGCTGGAGCTGGTGCAGATTCATCCCAAAATTTACCGCATGGAACCGTGGGACGCGGACCTCCTGATGCTTCAAACCCTGCAGGCTTTGAACGCCACCTACCGGAGTCCCTAC
>JAPUGN010000105.1 GCA_027298165.1 Nitrospinota bacterium | reverse complement strand
TTTACCGACCTACCTATTTATAGCATTGATTTATAAGGGATTTGGTCTGATAATAATTTTACACATTAATTTACAAATGATTACGGGCGAGTGGCTACAAAGCGCGGGAAACCAACGCTTTTTCTCTGGATTTTTGGCGGTTTTTACCCCAATGGGAGGAGGCTGATCGAACCCGTCGGCACTCACTTTCTGGGAGGAAGGGCAATGCGTAAGTTGAGACTCGACCAATTGCGGCCGGGAATGAAGCTGGGCCAGGATGTGGTCAATTTCTCCTGGCAGGTGCTTTTATATAAGGGCAGCCCCATTCAGCCGAAGGATATTAAAAACTTCAAAGCCTGGGGCATTCTGGAAGTGGCCGTGGAAAGCGCCTCGGTGGATCCCTCCGAAGGCTTAGATAATAACCGGATTGACGCCAAACTTCTGGTGGAAGCGCAAAAAGAAATTTCGAACCTGTTCCGGTACGCCAATCTGTCGCATCCCGTCATCTCTGAACTGATGCGGCTGAGCACCCTGAATAAACTGAAACAAAAACCCGGCATGGAGAATGTGAATGTCTACTAGCCCGCAATTCATACAACCCAAGGATTTGATCACGGGATCGACCCGCGTCTCCTCCCTGCCGGAAATTTTCATGATGATCAACGAAGTGGTGAATGATCCAACCAGTTCGTTTTCCGACATTTCCAGGGTGGTCAATCTGGATCCGGCGCTCAGCGCGCGATTGCTGAAAATCGTCAACAGCTCGTTTTACAGTTTCCCGTCCAACATTGATACGGTCACCCACGCCATCTCCGTGATCGGCACGGAGCAATTGCACGATCTGGCTCTGGCCACAACCATCCTGTCCACGTTTAAAGGCATTCCGGACACCATCGTCAACATGAATTTATTCTGGCGGCACAGCATGGGCGTGGCGATCATCGCACGCAACCTGGCCATTCACTGCCGGGAGACCAACCCGGAACGGTTTTTTCTGGCCGGGATCCTTCACGACATTGGGCGGCTGATCATTCTGGAAAACCTCCCGGAAGAATCCAAGGAAATCGTGTCACGCCAAACCGAGGTGGGTGGCATCATGTGGCAAATCGAGCGCGAAGTTCTGGGGTTCGATCACGCCGATGTGGGGGCCGCCCTGGCCCACGCCTGGAAACTGCCGCTCAGCCTCGAGGAAATCATAGGCAACCATCACAACCCGGCTCGTTCCAAGCGCTATCCCCTGGAAACTACCATCATTCATTTGGCCGACATTATCGCCAAGGCCATGGAGTTGGGGACCAGCGGAGATATTCACGTCTCGCCGCTGGACGAGAAATCATGGGAACAATTGAAACTGCCGATAGGAATTTTTTCAGCTCTCTGGAACCAGGTGGAAACGCAGTTTAACGAAAGCATCGATGTTGTTTTATCAGGCTAGGTAAATAGGTCCATGGACAAGCAAGGCATTGAGCAAGAAGCGGACGTCAAAAAATTAAAATCCAGAATCCAATTTCTGGAAAAAGAAAATCAGTGGTTCCTCTCCGCCATGGAAGTGATCGCTTCGATGGGCGACATGCACCGGGATATCCCCCGGTCCGCCGACCCGAATTTCCTCTTCACCATGGCCCGCCGCTACCTGAATCAATTGCTGAACATGAAATCGCTCGCATTCTTCCTGATCAACGAGGAAGACCACAGTTTTTTTCTCGCCAACGGCGAAAGCGATGAGGAAAACGGGCGGTTCCAGGTGGAACTGGATCATCAGATTGAAAACGGCACCTTGGCTTGGGCGTTGAAGCAAAATCGTCCTCTGCTGGTGAAGAGTGAACTGTTCAATGAAAAACTGTTTCTACATGTTCTGGGCACACGTTCGCAGATCAAGGGCATTGTGATGGGGCGGCTCGGCAAGGCTATACTCAATGTTCCTCTGGAAATGGGGCATCTGATTTCTATCGTTCTACACAATACGGCCAATGCGCTCGAGAACGGCGGATTGTACAAGATGTTGTCCGAACAAAACAAAAACCTGGAACGCACCGTCCAATCCCGCACCCTGGAGCTGGAAAACAAAGCCTGGGAATTGAAGAAAAATATTCAGGAACTCAAGGACTTCACCTTCATCGCGTCGCACGACCTGCAGGAACCGCTTCGCAAGGTGATCTCGTTTGGCGAGCGGTTGCGCGTCAATTACAACGAACTGCTGGACGACCGCGCCAAAAACTACATTGCGGTCATGGAAAAAGCCTCCATGCGCATGCAAAAACTGATCGACGGCCTGCTACAATTATCCCGGGTTACCACCAAAGGCACACAGTTCCAACCCACCCGTCTGGAAAAACTGATGAGCGAAGTACTGGTGGATCTTGAAAGCACCATCGCCAAATCCCAAGCCCAGATCATCGTGGGTGACCTCCCAACCGTAATCGCGGATGAAACTCAAATGCGCCAGCTATTCACCTGCCTGACCCATAACGCGGTGAAGTTCAACAAGCCGGGCGTGGTCCCTGAAATCTCCATCGCCAGTAATAACCTGGGCAACGGGTATTGGGAAATCCTCGTACACGACAATGGCATCGGAATCGACGAAAAATACAATGATCGCATCTTCAAACCGTTTGAGCGTCTGCATGGACGAAGCGAACGGGAGGGCATCGGCATGGGACTGGCGCTCTGCCAGAAAATCGTGACCCGTCACGGTGGCACCATTAAGGTGAAAAGCAAACCGGACAAAGGCTCCACTTTTATCATCACCCTGCCCGAAAAAGGGCCCGGAAGCGTAACCCGACCCCGCGTCTGAAAATTGCTTTCCGTATTGCCTACCCAGTCTTTCCTTACAGCCCATCAATCTTTATGGGACAAATCCTTCCGGGAAAGGTAAGATACAATCGTTAACTGTTTTTCATGTGTAAGTGGCTTACCCGCCAACCCACGAGAATTCATGACCGTGCGACTCCGATTGATCGAAACCATAGGACCGGAATGCATTTCTCTGGACCAGGGGGAAAAGGTGTATCGCCTGCTCCTCGGGGAATTGAATGCCAAAAAAACAGTGGAGGTGGATTTTCAGGGAATCGAAACCCTGTTTTCACCTTTTCTGATGGGGTGCCTGGGAAAACTGCTGGGGCATTTTGAGAAGGAAGCTCTGATGGAAAACCTGGTGTACTGCAATATCTCTTCCGATCAGCTGAAAACGGTCAACGAATTCATTGACCGCGCGGAAGCACAACACACCCAGCAGGGAGACCTGCAGAATATGAAGGAACTCTTTGAAGAAGACGAGCTGGGAGACCTCTAAGCCCACCTGCCGGATCAGAATTTCTTAAAGGCCTTCCTGACGCAATCGGGTCAAAAAGTCTTCAATTTCCGAAGCGTTGGGTTCCAGCTTGTAAGGCGCCTCGCCTTCACTCCGGCCACCCGAACCTTTGTCGGAGGCCCCAAGATAAAACTCGGCTCCCGGCTCCCGGTCTTTCATGAATTCCCTGATTTCATTATCCTTTGCACGGCCTGCCATGTGCAACTCCCTCCATTCAGATTGAATCTTGACCTGACGGCCCCTGTGGAATGTAT
>JAPUGN010000104.1 GCA_027298165.1 Nitrospinota bacterium | reverse complement strand
GACCAAAAGATGCTTGTACTCTTCCTCGGCGGGGTCCAAGGGTTTGAACAATCGGTTGTGGGAAATCCTCGAAAACAGGGGAATGCCGACGACTAACAGAATCAGGGCAACGAGAATCAGTTCCAGAAAGTTTGCACCGGTCATGGCATCAGGATTCTAACCGGTCAAGTTCATCTTTCAGCCTCTTGGAATACTTTCCGGCTTCCGGTGCCGCTTCCTGCGGGTCGTCCTCTTTCGAATCACTGTTGGCAGATGCGGGCCGCGCCCAGGAATGAATCACCTGGCGCACCCCGAACCCGCCGATCACCAACGCCGCAAACGGCGTGATCCAGGCCAAAAGGTTGAAGCCGGATTTGCTCGGGGCGGACAGCACCGTTTCGCCATATTTGTCGACGTACTGTTTGACAATCTGGTCGAACGTCAATCCCGATTCCAATTTGGACATCAGGGCCTTGCGCGTTTCCTTGGAGGTGTCGCAGGTGCAGTTGATCAGCACCTTACCGCACTTGTCGTCGCATTTGCACATCAGCGCGTTTTCCAGATCAGCCATCAGCGTGGCGGCGAACACCACGGAGGGCCCCGCACACAACAACAGTGCGGCTATAAGGATCATGGGGATTCGCATCGGTTTCATCGGTCTCACTCCTGCGCCGGCATGAAGATGGCTTCCTGGCGTTTCAGGCGCTCGGTTCTCCGGCGCACTTCCAGCCGATCCGGCCACAAGGCGATCATGGTGCCAAAGGCGATGACACAACCGCCCAGCCACATCCACTTGACCATCGGTAATATCTTCACCTTGATGGTGGCGTCGCTGGTCTCGGGATTGAAGTCCGCCAGGATCATGTACACGTCTTCCTTTAAGGTGGAGATCAGATCCACTTCCGTTACCGGCTGGTTCTGTCCCTTGTAAAATTCTTTCTCCGGCATGCCTGTCCACACCCGCTGGCCGTCGCGTTCGATTCCCAACTGGGCGATGACCCGGGTCTTGGTGCTGTTCTGCTCTTTCACCAACAGCTTCTCGTAAATGAAATCATAACTGCCCAGTTGAAACCGGTCGCCGATTTTAAGGTTTTTCTCCACGTCGATGGTGTAGGACTGGGACCCGGCGATGCCCGCAAAGATCATGACCATCCCGAGGTGCACGATATAGCCCCCGTAGCGGTTTTTGTTTTTCCACACCAGGCCGGACAACGCAGTTATGGGGGACTCGCCATGCGCCTGCATGCGGGCGCCCGTCCCCTTCATGAATTCGATGGTCATGGACGTCGTCACAAAAATGCACAGGACAAAGGTGATGTAAGTGAAGATTTCCGATCTATCTGTCAGCGGCACGAATGGAAACAACAGGACGGCGCCGATTGCGGCGGCCGCCACCGGCTTCGTAAAATTCTTTTTCAGGTTTGACCAGGTGGCCTTGCGCCACGCGATGACGGGTCCGATCCCGATCAATGCCAGCAGGACCATGCCGATGGGCACGTTCACCTGGTTGTAGAACGGCGGTCCGACGGTGATCTTCACCCCGCGGAATGCTTCCGAGACGATCGGGAAAATGGTGCCCCAGAAGGTCGCAAAGGCGATACCCAGAAGCACCAGGTTGTTGAGCAGAAAACTGCTCTCGCGGGATAAAAAGGAATCCAGCTCGTTCTTACTTTTGAGCAGGGGCAGACGAATCAGGATCATGGTCACCGCAAACGCGATGATCACTCCCAGAAAGGCCAGGAAGTAATAGCCCAGAGTCGCCTCGTCAAAGGTGTGCACCGACTGGATCAACCCGCTGCGGGTGATGAAGGTGCCGAAGATGGTCATCACGAAAGTCAGCAGGACCAGCGACATGTTCCAGACCTTCATCATGTCTTTCTTTTCCTGGATCATCACCGAATGCAGGTAGGCGGTGGCGATGATGAGAGGCATGAACGCCGCGTTCTCCACCGGGTCCCACGCCCAGTACCCGCCCCAGCCCAGTTCAACATACGCCCATTGCGCGCCGAACAGGTTGCCCATGCACAGGAAAAACCACGATACCAGCGTCCATTTCCGGGTCAGGCGAATCCAGCCGTCGTCCAGATTTTTGGTGAGCAAAGCGGCGGAGGCAAAGGCAAAGGGTACGGTAAACCCGACATACCCAAGGTATAGAGTCGGCGGATGAATCACCATCCAGTAATTCTGCAGGATTGGATTCAGGCCGCGTCCGTCTGCCGGCGGAACGGGAATGCGCTCGAAGGGATTGGTCGAAAAGTTGAGGAGCACCAGGAAAAATAAGGTGATGACCATCATCACCGCCAACGCGATGGGCACCAGCCGGAGATTCTGTTTCCGGTTCTGGACATGGACCACCATCATGTAGGTGGTGAGGATCAGAGTCCAGAACAACAGCGACCCCTTCTGCCCGCCCCAGAACGAGGAAAACTTGTAGAACACGTCGAGGTCGATATTGGAATAGGCCCAGACATACTGGAGGCTGAAGTCGTCGGTCATGAAGGCCCGCCACAGCGCGATAGAGGAAACCATGACACAGGCCCAAACGATAATGGGCGTCTTGTCGGCGCTCAGGTACAAATCGACCCGGTTGCTCCGAAAGGCCATCACATACGAAACGATCCCATAAATGGTTGTCGCCAGAGCCAGCAGTAATGCAAATTCACCAATATCGTTCATATATTAACCAGGGTCCCTGTTACGCCCCGCACACGGCGGAAACCGCCGGCCGGCGAAAGTCCTACCGTCCATCTCGAAAGCTCGGTGTCGAATTATATCGTAGTTTTTTCGGGCAGGATTTTAGGTGACTCCAGAGCGGGCAATTTTTCTTTACCGTAGGGAATGTTTCCCGGATGGGTTTTACCCGCTTCCTTTTCCGCTTCGTATTTGGAAGGACAGCTGGTCATCAAGGTATTGGCATGAAAAACCCCGTCCCTGCCCAGTGTGCCTTCCACCACCACTTCCCGGCCGTCCTCAAACATATCCGGCGTAATCCCTTTATAGGTAACCGGTAAGGTCGCCTTATTCTCTTCGATACGGAAGGAAACCAGAAGACGATTGTCCGGGTTTCGGTTGATGGACCCGTTGACCACGGTGCCCTTCACCTTGAGTCCCGCTCCATGGTACTGGCTCCCGGCGGCCTGCAACTCGTCCACCGTGAAGAAGAACTTGGAGGTGGTGCTGATGCTGGTGGTGATCAGATAGCCCACCGCCAGAACAATCAGAGCGCTGCCAATGACAAATTTGGTCTGCTTATTCTTCATAGTCCTTATTATATCCCGGAAAACGGGTTAAATGGTTACAAAATAGACCGCTTTCCTGCTTTTGGCCTCATAGTATCACTCCCAAAATGCCCCTGTCAAAGCAATTTACCCTCCGGGCATACAATCGGCCCCATGGAATTTAAAACCCAGATTCTTCGTCAGCTTCGCCTCCTCAGAATGACATTCAAAAAGCGCACATTACCCTCCTGAGTCCTTCGACAAGGTCAGGACAAACTCCACGAGGGATCCCCGGTTTTCACCCCGTTATCAGCCCCCTTGTAAAGGGGGGGGGAAACAAAAAAAGAGGAGGGTGAAAACCCCCTCCTCTCCATTTTAGAAATGATTGAACAATTCAATAAAGCGGACTGAAAGCCTTAAAACAAACTGCCCGCGGCCCGGTCGAACGTATCAAGAGCAGAACGGCTGATCCCACCACTGATGCTGGACTCAGGTCCACCGGCTTCATGGTTTTTCCCACCACTGACGCTGGTCTCAGTACCACTGGCTGTGTTGCCGATCCCACCACTGACGCTGGACCGAAATCCACTGGCTTCATTGAGACGCCCACCACTGACGCTGGAATTAGTACCACTGGCTGTATTGCCGATCCCGCCACTCACGCTGGACCGAAATCCACTGGCTATGTTCGCTTGCCCACCACTGACGCTTGAATAAAGGCTGTTGGCTTTGTTGCCATACCCACCACTGACACTGGCGCCGCGGCCGGAGATGGTATTGAAAAAACCTGCCACCAGGCCGCCGGTATTGGAATAGTTATGTTCCGGCCCCACCACCAGATTGTGGTAACCGGTTTTGTTGTTAACGGCGCCCTTAAATGTTCTCTTCTCATCGTAGCCGATGATGAGGTTGCCCAGGCCGTTGGTTATTCCTGGAACGGTGGGTATACCATCCGGAACCCCATCCGTTTCTCCCAGACCGTTCCGGATATGGACGTTCACATGATCAAAGAATATGTCGTCTCCAATACGGCTCACCCCGGCGAAAATGCCAGCAATAGAAACGGGATCGGTCGCCTGAAGGTTCGCCATGTCCGTCTCCAGTGTGGACACATTCGTCTTCAAGGTGGACACATTTGTCGTCAGTGTGGAAATAAAACCGGTTTGCCAGGCATCTTCACTCATTAATGCAGCGTCCCTGGTTTCCAGAGCATTGATTAAAACCGCCTGAGAAGCGTTCTCCGTCCGCAGGGCGAGAATTCCAGTTTTCTGGGCGGCGTTCTCCGCCTCGAGAACATCCACCCGTAAGACCAGCGCTTCCATCCGGACCTGTAATGCGTCAATCGAGCCTTTCGGGACATTTTCCTTTGCAGAGAGGTTGATATCCGCAGCCTGATTCCCCGGTAGGTAGAAAACAAGGCCTGCTAAAAAAAGAATAATCAATATGTAAGTGTATTTTGACCTTTTCATGGTTTTCCCCTCCTTAATAAATTCAAAAGGCGCAATGACGAAGCTATCCATAACCCGGGCCAAACAGGGCAATTCAAGAGCAATAGCAGTTCAAAAGCCCTTGTGATCGCGGACAGTAATATTTAGAAAAAATAGGTCTATCAAGTATTCAGATTGCAAAAATTCTAACCCAAGGGAGGTATTTGTCAATAATTTTCATAATAATATCGACTATTTACACACCTATTCCCTGTAGCTTGGGGTGGACAAGGCCCGGCTCCTGCCCGGAGTGGAATTAGCTGACTGTTACCCCCATAGAGAAGGTCACTGGGCGCAAA
>JAPUGN010000103.1 GCA_027298165.1 Nitrospinota bacterium | reverse complement strand
TAAAGGACGCACGGGACCCCAACCCGCGGGAGGGACAAAGAAATTTTTAGAGAGGCATGCCAGATGATTGCCCGGTGATGGGCATTATGTTATGCTCGACACCGCCCGTGAAGGAATGAGGGCATCCATCCTTTGGCTTTTCAGGCTCGTTCCCTTCCGAGAAGCCGGATGACCCCGGATGATTCGTAATTCATAATCAAGAGGAGATTCTATGGTCAAGATCGCGCCGTCTATTTTAGCCGCCGACTTCAGCCGATTGGGAGAAGAAGTGAAAGCTGTGGAAGAAGCCGGAGCGGACTGGATCCATGTGGATGTGATGGACGGGAAATTCGTTCCGAATATCACCGTCGGTCCGTTGGTGGTGGAAGCGTTACGCAAGGTGACGGATTTGCCGCTCGACGTGCATCTGATGATCGAAAACGCGGATCACTATGTGGAGGACTTCGTTGCCGCCGGGGCCGATATCATATCTGTTCATGCTGAGGCCTGCCCGCATTTGCACCGCACCATCCAGCGCATCAAGGACAGCGGCGTCAAAGCCGGGGTGGTATTGAATCCTGCGACGACTCTGTTCGCCCTCGACGAGATCATCGAGCAGGTGGACATGGTTCTACTCATGTCGGTCAATCCCGGATACGGCGGTCAGGAGTTCATCGGCTCAGTGCTCAGCAAAATCGAACTGCTGCGCAACACGCTGAACGAATCGGGAGTGGAATTGGATGTGGAAGTGGACGGCGGGGTGAAGCCGGACAATGCGGCGACAATCAAAAAGGCCGGCGCCAATGTGCTGGTGGCGGGGTCCGCCATTTTCGGCAGTGACGATTACAAAAAATCCATCGAGGAACTTCGCAACGCTTGAGGGACGCCTCGCGAGTCAGCGAGCCAATAGCCTTTTCCACTGTCCCCAATATCCATACACCTTGTTCCAGAATTCGGCCCTTTTCAGTTTCTGACGGGCTTCGACCATGCCGGGATCGAGACGGAGGGCTTCCTCATAGAATTGAATCGCGCGGGGGAAGTTGGATTCCGCAGCGAAAATCAGGCCGAGGTTATAATGGGCCGAGGCATATTCCGGCTTCAGCTCGATGGTCCTGCGGATCATCTGCTCTGCATCCCGGTTCCGGTAGCGGCGCAGGTAAATGAGCCCGAGGTTGTTGTGGGCGAACGCGTATTCCGGGTCCAGGTGAATCGCCTCCCGGTATTCGTTTTCCGCTTTCGTGAACTGATGGGAATTGTCGTACAGAAGGGCCAGGTTGAAATGCACTTTGGGTTCATCCGGATTCAGCCGGATGGAATCCAGATACTCCCTCTCGGCCAGCCGTACTTTATTCATCGATTCGTATAGGATGCCCAGGTTGAAGCGGATTTGCGAATCTTTCGGGTTCAGCCGTACCGCTTCCCGCAGGGCCGTTTCCGATTCCCGGTATTGATTCAGCTTAAGGTGCACCAGCCCGAGGTTGTTGAAGATGTCGGGATCGTCCGGCTTCAGGTCCAGGGCTGCCTGATATTTTCGCAGGGCTTTTTCAAATTGCTCCCGGCCTTCATACAGGACACCCAGATTGAACAGCGCGTCGCAGTCCTGCGGGTTGAGGTTCAAGGTCTGGTAATAGGATTGCTCGGCCCGGTCCCAATCCTCCATGTGTTCGTAGATCAGCGCCATGTTGAAATGGATAATGTGGTTCTCCGAGTTCAGATCGATGGCCTTTTGATACGCCTCCAGCGACGCTTTATATTTGGTCTGACGATAGTAAATGACGCCGAGCTTGATCCAGGCTTCCTCGATATCCGGGTGATGATAAACCGTTTTGAAAAACAGCTCCTCGGCGCGGCCGTATTCATTTTGTTGAAAGAACAGGTTGCCGTACAGGAACAGGGCTTCCGGGTTTTCCGGTTCCAGCTTCAGGGCTTCATCCAGTTGGACGAATGCCAAATCATATTGTTCCCGGAGAGTATAGAGCTTAGCCAGTTGCGCCCGGCCCAACACGTTTTTCCGGTCCAGCTCCGTCAGTTCCTTGAGAATTTTTTCCGCAGGGTCGTATTCTTCCAGCATTTCGTACAAATAACCCAACTTGGAATACACCTCGATATCCATTGGGTCCAACCGCAACACCCGGCGGTAGGCTTCCAGCGCGAGGCGGTTGCGGTCCTGCGCCTGGTACAAAAGGCCCAGATTGTACTGCGCGTTGACGTAATGCGGGTCCAGTTTTAAGGTGGTTTCGAATTTCTCTTCGGCTACGGAATATTTCTTGAGTTGGTAGTACAACAGACCCAGATTGTTGTGCGCGGCGGTGTACTGGGGATTCAGCCGCAGGGCCTCCTTGTATTCCGCCTCGGCTTCCTCGTATCGTTCTTGTTCAAACCGCAGGTAACCCAGGTGGTTGTGAATCTGGGCGTCGTTGGTTTTAAGAGATAGCGCCTTCTGGTAATGGTATTCCGCCTCGATGTGATTCTTCTGTTCGGCCGCAATATTGCCGAGGAAAAAATGGGCTTCCGCATTGCGGGGATCCAGCTTTAGGGTCTCTTTATATTTCACCTCGGCCTTATCCTGTTGTCCCAGATTGTTATACAGGTTGGCCAGATCGAGATGCGCGAACATATTCTTGGGATTGATGCGCAGGGAGGCATGGTATTCACGCTCGGCCTCGAAAAAGCGTTCCTGCTCAAGGTACAGGTTCCCGAGGTTGTAACGGGCCTGGCCATACTCCGGGTCCAGTTGCAACGCTTTCAAATACGCCTGCTCGGCTTCGTAATATTTTTCCTGACACGCGTATAGCAGGCCCAGGTTGTGATGGGGGAGGGTGTACTCCGGGTCGATGTCCAGAGCCTTCTGGTATTCGGCTTGCGCCTCACTCCACTGCTTCTGCTCGTAAAACAGGGAGCCGAGATTGTTGTGGGTGCGGGCGTTGTCCGGGTCATACTCCAGGCTTCTCCGGTAATGGTCCGCCGCTTCGAGAACCCGTTTTTGCTGGTGGCAAATAGCGCCCAAACCCAAATGAGCCTCGGCGCAGAATGGATCCTGCCGGAGCGCCTTTTCGTACTCCTGTTCGGCCAGGTCGTATTTGGCCTTGCCCAGGTAAAAATCACCCAAGGCGCAGATCGCGTCGGAGTCGCCGGGATTTTGTCGGATATCCTGCTTGTACTGCTCTTCCTCTTCGCGGAAGCTCATATTATTTATCCTGAATGTTAATGTATATTTTAAGCATAACCTCTTATTTTCGTTTTTTCCACAAGGATTAAACAAAAATTTTCAGCCTTCAAATCAATGGATTATCCGTGAAATAATGGGGTATTGGATACAGTTGAATGGGGCCGATTCGGTGAGGCTGAAAATCGTTGAATTAGCGATATGAAAATTATCCGATTGAGGCTCATCAGGAGCCGGGCAGGCCAGGAGGGTCCGCTTGTTCAGATGAAACAGGGGAACCCCACCGGCTTTTCCGAAGGCTCAATTGGGGAAACAGGCCGGGATTTTCGGGTTGTTGGTTATTGTTTTTAAAGAGATTATTATAAATGTCCAAATTTGAGAGGTTTTCTCAGTAATTCACCCGATTATTCTTGTAAATGGTCTTGCAATCAGGATAAACTTAACCCGCTCAAAGACTTAATTTTATGTGGTTTCCAAAGTTCGGGGGAACCCGGCCTTGATTTTTATTTTTTCACGGGAGGATTACCGCCATGATGGGTATTGGTTTTCCAGAGTTGATGATCATTCTGGTCATCATCATGATTATTTTTGGGGCAGGTAAACTGCCGGAAATCGGTAGCGCCTTCGGACGCAGTATCAAGAATTTCAAGACGTCCATGAAAGAGGCGGAAGAGGCGAGTGCTGATACCGCTCAGGTCGAAGGCGGAGCCGAGGGTCAAGCGCCGGCCGATGAACTTCAGCAGGAAAATTTAAGTGATGAAGAAAAAGAACGTCTGGCCCGTGAAAAGGCTCAGGCGGATGGTGAAGCCAAAGATAAGGCCATGAAGGATCAGGCCGAGTCCTTCACTGCTTCCTTACCGAGAAAAGGCAGTTATGATTTCGCCCAGGACCAGGCGGATCAGGCTGAAAAGAAGGCCAAGGCATAAAAAAAGGGACCGCACCAGACGCTACCCGGTTCATCCCATTTTCATCTTCCCGTATACCTTTAAGAGCCCTGTCCTATTCGGACCAGGGCTCTTTTAAATTGTCCTGCGTCCAGACCGACCAGCCGTCGAAATCCTTGTAAATCCCGTTGGTGTAAAAATTAAACGGATCGAAATACCGGATTCCCCGTTCCGGGTCCATTTCAAAGTTGACCTGCAAGGCCTGTGCGGGATTATTCTTGCTATCCAGAAAATGTTTGCCGTCCACTCCGGACAAGGTGAAAATCTCGTCCATGGATTCCATTGCATATTCCCCGGAATCGACCACTTCTTTAATCTTGACCATAATCTGTTCCACCGTCTCGGGTGGCAAATGATGCATCTTCATAAGTCACAACCCTTCAATTGATTTGTGTATTCTGAATTATATAAAAAACTGCGGAAGAATCAACCGTGACCGGAGAAATAAAGGTCGGATATTTGGGGATAGGAACGATCAGGGTTGGGCGAGGGACAGGACGGGGCCCGGGTACAAGCCCAGCTGGACGGTACCCAGGACGCCGATGATGATGACCAGCAGGGTGATCGGTGTCGTGGAAATCTGGAATTCGCCCTGCGGTTCCCTCATATACATGTAAACCATGACCCGCAGGTAGTAATAGAAGGAAATGGCGCTGTTCAGGACCGCCAGCACGACCAGGATCACATAACCCTCACTCAGGGCCGCCTGGAAGATGTAAAACTTGGCCACAAAGCCCGCCAGCGGTGGCAATCCCCCCAGAGAAAGCATGAATATAGACATGCTCAGGGCCAGCAGGGGCGCGCGGAATCCCAGTCCGGAATAATCCTCTAGCTCCAGATTTTCCTTACCCTCGCGGCCCACAAGAATCACAATGCCGAAGGCTCCAAAGATCATGAAGGTGTAGGTCAGCATGTAAAAGACCAGCGCCGAGCTTCCCAGGGAGTTGCGGGCGATAATGGCAATCAGAATGTAACCGGCATGGGAGATGCTGGAATAGGCCAGCAGGCGCTTGATATTGGTCTGCACGATGGCGCCCAGGTTGCCCACGAACATGGTGATCACGGCGACGATGCTCAGGATCATGTCCCATGACGTGGCCATCTCCGGTAGGGCTTCGGTGAATACCCGGAAGAACGCTGCGAAGGCCGCGGCCTTGGGTCCTACCGCCATAAAAGCCGTAACCGGAGTCGGTGCGCCCTGGTAGACGTCCGGCGCCCACATGTGAAACGGTACCGAAGCCACCTTGAACCCGAATCCCAGAACCAAAAGCACTATGCCCATCAGCATCATGGGTCGGGACAACACCTGGCCGCTGCTGATGGCCTCGGCAATGCCCGCCAGTTTGGTGGTGCCGGTGGTGCCGTAGAGCATCGTCATGCCGTACAACAGGAATCCCGTCGCGAACGCTCCCAGAAGAAAATATTTGAGTGCCGCTTCGTTCGACCGGACATCTCCGCGGCGAATTCCCGCCAGAACGTACAGGCACAGGGAAACAATTTCAACTCCCAGGAAAATCATGATCAGGTCGGTCGAGGACGCCAGGATGATCATTCCCACCGTGCAGAACATGATCAAGCTGTAATATTCGCCGACGCGGATATTTTCCCGCCGGTTGTATTCGACAGAAAGCAGAACAGCCAGAGCCGAGCTGATGCAGAACACAATCGTGAAAAACACTGACATATGGTCGACCACGTAACTGCCGCCGAACGAGCGCACCGGCCAATCGGTCTTGGCGAAACTGCTGACCGCCGCCAGCAGAAGACCCGTCAGGCTGATGAACACCAGGCCGGACTTGTTTTTGCCGATAAACAGATCCATCAGCAACAACAGCATGGTGAACACACTGAGCACCAGCACGGGTGCCAGGCTGATCAGGTCGATTTCAGGTGGGGTTATCATTTCCACAACAAATCCTTCGGCAGTTAATGAGAGCCGGACGTATCGGCTTCAGCTTGCGCCAGTTTCACCTCGGTATTCGCCGACGCGTGGTGCTCTTGTGCGCCATGATTGTCCTTCGGAGTCACTTGGGTGATCAGGTGCTTAATGGACGTGTCAAACGTTTTGGTAAACGGTTTCGGGTAAAATCCGATCCAGAACACGAAAATGATGAGAGGAATCATGGTACACAATTCCCTCGGCGTCATATCTTCCAGTTTTTCATTCTCCGGGTTTTTGACTTCGAGAAACATCACCCGCTGAAACATCCACAGCATGTAACAGGCGGCGAAGATCACTCCGGTCGTAGCGACAATGGCGAAGCCCATATGATTCTGGAAAATTCCCAGAAGGATCAGAAACTCCCCGACGAACCCGTTCGTCCCCGGCAGTCCCACCGAGGACAGGGTCATGATCATAAAGCAGACGGTGAACACGGGAATGACCTTGGCCAGACCGCCGAAATCCTTGATTAGCCGCGTGTGCCGGCGGTCATAGATCATGCCCACCAGCAAAAAGAGGGCCGACGAGGTGATGCCGTGATTGATATTCTGCAACAGGGCACCTTGCAGTCCGTAATGGTTGAACGAGAAAATTCCCAGCATGACGAATCCCAGGTGACTCACACTGGAATAGGCCACCAATTTTTTGAGATCCTCCTGCATCATAGCCACCAGCGCACCGTAAATGATACCGATCACCGCAAGGCTGCAGACATAGGGCAGAAATTCGACACTGGCCAGCGGAAACAGGGGCAGGTTGAAACGGAGAAACCCGTACGTCCCCATCTTCAGCAAAACTCCGGCCAGGATGACACTGCCCGCCGTCGGCGCTTCCACATGGGCGTCCGGCAACCAGGTGTGGAACGGGAACATCGGCACCTTGATGGCGAACGCCAGGAAAAACGCGCAGAACAGCCATTTCTGCTGGAGCATGTCCAGATTGATCTGCTGGGTGATCAGCATGATATCGGTGGTGAACACCCCGACGGTTTGGTGAAAATGGAAGTAGATCCAGATGATCCCCACCAGCATGAGCAGGGAGCCGACTCCGGTAAATATGAAAAACTTTATTGCCGCGTAAACCCGGCGCGGACCGCCCCAGACGCCGATGATCAGGTACATTGGGATCAACTGGAATTCCCAGAACATGTAAAACAGGAAAAAGTCGAGGGAGATAAAGACCCCGAGCATGCCTGTGCTCAACGCCAGCATGGCCATCATGAATTCCTTGACGTGCTTTTTGATGCTGAACGAGGCCAGAACAGCAATGGCCGTGAGGGCGGTGGTCATGATGTAGAGCAGGAGCGAAATGCCGTCGATTCCCACGTGATAGCTGATGCCCCAGGTTTCGATCCAGGGGACGTCCATCGTGAACTGCATGGCGGCGGTGGTGGTGTCGAAATCCGCGTACAGTTGGAGCGACAGCAGGAAATCCGCTATGGCGATCGCCAGCGCGGTCTGCTTGATGGCGCCTTCTTCCTGTTTGGGAATGAAGGCCAGAAGGATCGCGCCGAACAGCGGTAAAAATGTCAGAAACGTTAAAAACATGAATGCCGACTCAGATAATGATTAATAGAGCAATAAACCCCACCACCATGAACAGGGCGTAGTTGCGCACAAACCCCGACTGAAAACTGCGGGCCATCTTGCTGAGCCAGCCAATGGCCTGCGCCACGCCATTGACCGCCCCGTCCACGCCCCGGGCATCCGCTTGCCGCCATAGCAGGTCGGACCCTTTGACCAGGGGTTTGACCAGGGCTTCATCGATCAATTCGTCGATATAGTATTTGTTCTGCACCATGTCGAATCCCCACTGCCCTTTGGCGAGCTTGCCGGGCAGGTCGGGTTTTTTGATATAGAAAAACCAGGCGGTCGCAATTCCCGCCAGCGCCACGCCGATGGAGAACAGCATCAGGGTGATCTCCAACCAGATATTGTGCGATTGGTGTTGCGCCTCGTGCAGGACCTCGGCGAACGAGGTGTGATGGCCGTGCTCCGCCAGCATCCGTTCGGAAGCGTGCAGGGCCGTCTCCAGATCGAACGCCAGAACCGGCGCCAACCAATTGTGCAGGAGGTGCCATCCCTGGAACAGCGGGATGCCCAGAAGTCCCGCACCGAGCGCCCCAAAGGCCAGAACAATCAGGGGATAAGTCATGATTTTGGGCGACTCGTGCGGATGCACATGCGGTTCGACATGGGACGGTCCGTGGAACGTCATGAACACCAGTCGAAACATGTAGAACGCCGTAATGAACGCCCCGCTGATGCCCATACCCCAATAGATGACATTACCGTCCAACAACGCATGGTACAGAATTTCATCCTTACTGAAGAATCCCGAGAACGGGAAGATTCCTGCAATGGCAATCGTCGATACTAAAAACGTAACGTAAGTGATCGGAAAGTGATCTTTCAGTCCGCCCATCTTGCGGATGTCCTGTTCGTTTTGCATGCCGTGGATCACGCTTCCGGCACCGAGGAACAAGCAGGCCTTGAAGAAGGCGTGGGTCACCAGGTGGAAAATGGCGGCGGTGTAGGCGCCGACTCCGCAGGCCAGGAACATGTACCCGATCTGGCTGACCGTGGAATAAGCGAGTATGCGTTTGATGTCGAACTGACAGGTGCCGTTGGTCGCCGCGAACAACGCGGTGCCGCCGCCCACCAGCGCGATGATCATCATCGTCAACGGGGCCATG
>JAPUGN010000102.1 GCA_027298165.1 Nitrospinota bacterium | reverse complement strand
TCGATAAAACCCGGCGCAATGGCATTCACCCGAATTCCGCGCGACGCCACTTCCCGGGCCGTGGTCTTGGTGAGTCCTATCAATCCCGCCTTGGATGCAGAGTAATTGGCCTGCCCTGCATTTCCCATCAAACCCACGATGGAAGCAATATTGACAATCGAGCCTCTCTTTTGCTTCATCATCTGTTTGACCGCCTGCTGGCTGCACAGGAAGGAACCTTTGAGATTGATCTTGAGTACCAGATCCCAATCCGCTTCCTTCATACGCATCAACAACCCATCGCGGGTGATCCCGGCATTGTTTACCAGAATATCTATTAGTTTAAATTCTTTAGAGATATAATCAAAAGTTTTTTGTACCCCGTCGGCGTCGGTCACGTTCAATTCCACCGCCGAGGCCGAACCCCCCTTATCCTTGATTTCCGCCGCCGAAGCCTGAGCGCCTTCCAGATTCACGTCTCCCAGAACCACATGAGCGCCCTGGCGCGCCAAATCCTCACCCACGATTTTTCCGATGCCTTGGGCTCCGCCCGTCACCAATGCGATTTTATCTTTGAGTTCCATAACTTACCCGGGGTTCATCTTTTCAAGGCTGCCACGGTCTGCTCCAGGGATTTCTGATCTCCCACCTGATAACAGCTGACATTTTTATTAAACCGTTTCATCAGCCCAGACAACACTTTGCCCGACCCAATCTCCACCATCACCTCAATACCTTGGGCGACCATATACTGCATTGTTTCCAGCCAGCGGACCGGCGAGCAGACCTGCCGTATCAAAGCCTGTCGGGCATCACTGCCCCGGGTCATGGGCTTGGCCTCAACATTGGAAATGACCGGCACCTTCAAATCCTGAAATGGGGTTTGTTCCAATTCGCTCTGAAGTTTAATTTCCGCGGGCTTCATCAAAGCGCAGTGGAAGGGAGCGCTGACCGGCAGCAGCACGCATTTTTTGGCACCCGCCTGCTTGGCGCTTTCGGATACGCTTTCCACCGATTCCTTGTGACCTGCGATGACAATTTGTTCAGGGCTGTTCAGGTTGGCCGGTTGAACGACTTTATCGTTTGTAGAAACTTCGTTGCAGAGTTCCTGGATTTTCTCCAGGGGTATGCCGATGATGGCCGCCATACCGCCGACCCCTACGGGTACAGCTTCCTGCATAAAGCGGCCACGTTGGCGAACCAAGTGAACGGCATCTCGAAACTTAAGGCCTTCCGCCGCAACCAGCGCGGAAAATTCACCCAGGCTATGGCCCGCCGCCATGGTGCAATCTATATCATTATCCCTCAACCTTTTCATGGCAATACTACTGTGGATCAACAATGCCGGCTGGGTGTTCTCCGTCAATTTCAATGTTTCCTCCGGTCCATTGAAACAGATGTCGGCGATGTCTTGTCCCAGCACGTCGCACGCTTCATCGAACATGGCCCGGCTTTCCGGATCCGTGTCATAAAATTCTTTTCCCATGCCTACAAACTGCGATCCCTGGCCGGGAAACACAAAAGCCGTTTTTACCATCGTATCGCCGCCGCTCCCCACGTCAGGCCTGCACCCAGCACGGTGAGCAGGCACAGGTTTCCAGGTTGGATTTTTCCGCTCTCGCGTGCTTCATGCAACGCAATGGGGATCGAAGCCGCGCTGGTATTTCCGTATTTATGAATATTGATAAAAAATTTATCGATGCTCACTTCCAGTTTTCCCGCAATGGTTTCAATGATGCGCCGGTTGGCTTGGTGCGGCACCACCAGATCGACATCCTCCGTCGACAAGCCGTTGAACGCCAGACATTCCCTTGAAACTTCAGTCATGCGCTTCACCGCCATTTTAAAGGTCGATTGCCCTGACATTTTCAAACAGTACATCTTGCTGTCAACAGCCTCGTGGTTGACCGGCTCCCGCCCAATGCCGCCGGGAACCATTAAGGTGTCGGTGTAATTGCCATCGGAATAAATATGGGTGGAGAGAATGCCCACCGTCTCCCCGCGTTCGGTTCGTTTCAACAAGGCGGCGCCGGCTCCGTCTCCAAATAATATACAGGTGGTGCGATCGGTCCAGTCCATGATCCGGGAATTGACTTCAGCTCCGATCACCATGATATTTTCATACCGGCCGCACTTGATGTATTGTTCGGCAATGGACAATCCGAAAACGAAACCGGAACATACGGCGGAAATATCATAGGCCGCCGCTTTAGAGGCGGCCAGGATCTTTTGGACAAAGCAGGCCGTGGAGGGGTACAGCACATCCGGGGTGGACGTGCACATGATAATAAGATCCAATTCTTCCGGCGTCATTCCAGCCTGGATCAGGGCATTACGGGCCGCGTGAGCCCCCAGGGTTGAAGACGATTCGTCTTTTTGCGCAATGCGTCTCTCCTGGATACCGGTGCGGGTGAAGATCCACTCGTCCGAAGTATCCAGTGATTTTTCGAGGTCAGCGTTGGTCAGAACTTTTTCAGGGAGATAGATACCCGTTCCCACGATTTCCGCTTGATAAAGTGAGGGTTTGTTCATACGCCGTTCGATTTGGACCGTTAGACTGAAAAGCCCGGATGATTATTTTTTTGAAGCATCGGTTCTATCTTCAGACGTTTGAGATGATCCGTGGAGATCGTCCTCCGAGCCGGCCACGATTTCCTTGAGGTGCTGCCAGAGCGACCCCTTGCCGTCCAAATTGTTTTCGATGTCCTCGCAAATATGCTCATTGATTTTTTTATCGACAAATTCATGGGCCCGGTAAATCGCATTTTTGATGGCTTTGGGACTGGAACTGCCGTGAGCAATGATACACACTCCATTGATTCCCAGAAGCGGCGCTCCGCCCTTTTCCGAATAGTCGACCTTCTTTTTTAATTCCGCCAAATGGGGTTTCAACAACATGTAACTCAACTTGGTGGTCATTCCCGTGGTGAACAGATTTTTCAGACCGACACCGATCATCTCGGCCAGGCTTTCGCTGATTTTAAGCGCCACGTTGCCGGTAAACCCGTCGCAGACGATGACGTCGACGTCGCCCCGGTAAACCGCCTTACCTTCAATGTTGCCGGTAAAGTTAATATGGCTTTTCTTGAGCAACTTGAACGCCTCTTTGGTGGCCTCGTTGCCTTTACTGTCCTCCTCACCGATACACAGCAGTGCCCCCCGGGGATTGTCGTTGTTCAGGACATATTTAGCATAGGCGTGGCCCATGATGCCAAACTGAAACAACTGGTTGGTTTTGCAATCGACGTTGGCTCCGGCATCCAGAAGAATGGTAGAGCCTTTGCTGGTCGGCAGTTGAATTGCAATCGCCGGCCGGTCTACGCCTTTGAGTGGGCGTAAAATGATCAGTGAATGGGCGAGCACCGCCCCAGTGTTGCCGGCGCTGACAAAGGCCGAAGCCTCGCCTTTTTTTACCAGATCCAGCGCGATTTTGATGGAAGACTTTCGTTTCGCCCGGACCACCTTACTGGGGCTGTCATTCATTTCCACCACTTCATCGGCATGCTCCACTTCGATGCCGAGCTTTTTCCAGTCTTCGTATTTCTCCAACTCCTGGTGAACCCGATGCGAAATCCCGACAAGGATAAGGGGAATATTAAATTCCCGGGCCGCCAACACAGCGCCTTCGACAATGGCTTCTGGAGCATGGTCTCCCCCCATTGCGTCAACAGCTATTTTCATTTTCGATTTTTTTCCTCCGGAAGGTTCAAACAGGGTCCGCCAATTGCGTTACCAGAAATGAATTGGAAGGATTGAGATTGCCAAATAACGTCCAGATAGTTTATTCGTGAAAAACTTAACCCCATTCAATGGTTGAAATTCAAATAAAGCGGTCGACCTTGATTGGAATCAATGGAATAACTTCAGACGGCTTCGACCTCTAAGACTTCTTTATCCTTGAAGTATCCGCAGTGAGGACAAACATGGTGAGGCCGTTTAATCTCATGGCATTGAGGGCATTCACTGTAAGCGGGAACGCTCAAATGGTCGTGCGAACGCCGCATTCCTTTTTTCGATTTCGATGTTTTCTTCTTGGGTACAGGCATACTGAATTCCTTTAACTACTTTAGTTTGTCTTTTAATGTTTTTAAAACAGCCAATCGTGGATCCACTGAATCCTGATCCGAACAGGTGCAACTCTGCTCGTTGCAATTGACCCCACAGTGTGAGCAGATTCCGCGGCAATCGTCCTTGCATAACCGGGCCAGAGGCAAACTCAGCATCATCTGGTCATAAACCGCCTGGGTCAAATCGATCCGGTTGTCAGAGTAGGTTTCCACTTCAATATCTGAAGCGTGTAACTCCGTATCCGCGTCCGGGATCCCGCCTTCTTTATCGGGCACAAAATGAGATGTGATCCTGGCCTGCACCGGGTAACGCAATGGTTCCAGACACCGGGAACACACCAGTTCAATTTCGGTGGAAATATTTCCCTTGAAAAGGATTTCCCGCCCCAGCTTCGAAAGATGCCCTTGAACGTGGACATCTTGTTGTAACACACCTTCTTCCGGGTCGACTTTAAAATGTTCCGGTGACTGCAAGAGGTCTAAAATCAATTCCTCATCTTCCGGAATATCGTCAAAATCTATGACCAAACTCATGGCCGGCCCGCTGATTCAAAAGGTATTATCACAACTCAAAAGGCAACACTCAAAGGCGGGTAAGGTATTAAAAATACTAGCTTTAATAACTTAAAGAGTCAAGAAAAAGATGGGCCTGCCACCCCCTCAGGACCGAGGGTGGCATTCATCAAAGACTTCCCGCATCCTCTTTTGTACCACATGTGTATAGATCTGGGTGGTGGAAATGTCGGAATGACCCAA
>JAPUGN010000101.1 GCA_027298165.1 Nitrospinota bacterium | reverse complement strand
TGTAATACAGATCCAGAATCTTTTTTCCGTTCAGAATCCCAACACTGGTCGCAGCAACGAAATCCTTAATTGGAATCACATCGATCTGCTTATCCTTTTTCAACTGTTTCAGCGCCAGTCACATGGCGACGAAAGCGCCGGTGATGGAGGCTGTCCGGGTTCCCCCA
The DNA here is from genome assembly GCA_027298165.1 of Nitrospinota bacterium. Lineage (GTDB taxonomy): Bacteria > Nitrospinota > Nitrospinia > Nitrospinales > Nitrospinaceae > SZUA-226. The sequence continues at coordinate 3,515 of JAPUGN010000101.1, read as the reverse complement.
TCCGCCTGAATGACGTCGCAGTCGATCCAGAGGGTTCGTTCGCCCAGTTGTTCCATATCGACCACAGTGCGCAGGGAGCGTCCAATCAGCCGCTGGATTTCCTGGGTGCGGCCAGAGACTTTGCCGCGCGAAGATTCCCGGGGAGTGCGGGTATGGGTGGAGCGCGGAAGCATGGAGTATTCGGCGGTAACCCAGCCCTGTTTTTTATCCCGTAAAAACGGCGGCACCTTGTCTTCGACGCTGGCGTTGCAGATGATCTGGGTGTTGCCCACCTGGATCAGGACGGACCCCTCGGCGTGTTTGATGAAATGTTTCTTGATGGATACGGCTCTCATTTGATTGGGTGTGCGCCCATCGTTTCTGATCATTTAAATCTCCGGAGCTGGGGTGCGGGTTCATGAAACAGGGGTCTCGTGAGTGAGGCAGGTAAAATAACAGGATTTGGATTTTTATTCAATGCAGCCCACCGGCCACCCGATGAATTGCGCCCAGAAAATTTGACTGGCCGGGGGTCGAAACGCCTCCCACTGCCTCTTTTACACCTACTTTCAATCATTTCCGGACAGTGACCGGAATTCTGCATAACCTATTAAATTTATTGATTTTAAAGATGAAAGGAATTAATCTGAAATAAATCATCAAACATTTCCAACCCTTCAAACAGCGGAAAAACTATGGATTCATATTTTCAAGAGGGAGTGAAACTCAAGGGAGTTTTACACAGCAAGGGCGTGCTCCACATCGGCGGAGAATTTGAAGGAGAGGTATTTTCCACGGACCACCTGGTAATCGGCAAGGGAGGATTCGTGAAGGGCAACATCAAAACTTACGACATCACCAATATGGGTTCGATCCAGGGTGATGTGGAGGCGGAAAACAAAGTCAACCTGAAAGAGGACAGCGGACTGACAGGGGACATCAAGACCCATCAGCTGGTTGTGGATGAAGGCTCAAATTTTGAAGGCCAGTGTCACATGACCAAAGCCAAGCCGGGACCCAGGACTTCCTACAAACCCAAAAAAAAAGAACCGGTTGAAAAACTCACTCCCATCAGTGAAGCCTCGCCGGTATCGGTGGAGGATATTATTCCAGAACCGGTGTCCTCCCCGCTCGCTCCCGGCGAATCCGAAAAGAAATCAGCCTTCGCGTTTATAACAAAACTGCCCAAATCCGGAAAATTCGCGATCGGGATTATAGCCGTCCTTGCGGTATCCATTTGGACGGTCATGCAGTATTCCGGCCCGGAACCCAACAGCGTCAGTGATTTCCTTAACAAAGGCACGGTTTACCTGGGCGAAAAGAAATTTTCGGATGCCGAGGGCGAATTTCTGAAGGCGCTGAAAATATCCCGCAACAATCCCCACGTCTACGCCGGACTCGGTGAAGTTTATCTGCAGAAGAAAGAATGGAATCAGGCGCTGACCCAGTTCCAGCGCTCGTTGGACCTGCAACCCACGGAAAACAACTACCGCATCAAATTGGCCAAGGTGTATTCCGGCAAAGGTCAGTTCAAGGAAGCAGCCGACATCTACCATTCGGTCATCAAAAATGACCCACAAAACTCCCGTGCGTTTTACGAATTGGGAGCCCTGAAATTGAGTGAAGGTGTGCGGGACGAAGGCATCGCCGCCTTGCGGGTGGCCTCCCGGATCGATCCGGAATTTTACCGGCCCCACCGTCTGCTGTCGGAATTGTACCTGGAGGAAAACAAACTCGCCGAAGCGATTCATGAAATGAAGCAGGCCGTCCGGATTCAGAAAGATGAACCGGAACTGCATTTGGTCCTGGCCGAGCTATTCATCAAAAACAATCAGAAAGAAGAAGCGGTGGAAGAGTTTGAGCGAGTTGTGGAATTGTTCCCGGAAAATCTGAAAGCCCGAACGAAAGTGGCGCACTGGTATCTGGAAAAGGGAGATTATGTCAAATCCCTGGATTCCTATCAGGCCGCGGAAAAACTCGATCCGCAAAATCCCGCCATTCAAACCCAATTGGGGAAAATTTACCTCACCTCCAATGACAAGGAAAAAGCCGAGCTGGCGTTGCGCAAAGCGGTAAAATTGGATGACCAGAACGGTGAAGGATTTTACCTGTTGGGAAAACTGTTATCCCGGGACAACAAGCGGGATGAGGCGAAAACCGCTCTGGAAACCGCCGTGGAACTGGACCCGAAGCTGGGAGGCGCGCATTATGAATTGGGGCAAATCCTGATGGAGACCGGCCAGGTTTCACCCGCCGCTCAATCGTTTGAACGGGCCTATAAAGCGGTTCCGGAAAACCTCCAGTACATATTGGCCTTGGGTCATGCCCAGACCGCGAACAAAAATGCCAACCGCGCAGTAGAGGTCCTGCTGACAGCCGCCAAAATGAAACCCAACAACGGCCGGGTTTCCCAAGAGCTGTGCGAAGCTTATAAGAAGAAAGGGTTTTACCGGGTCAGCATCACCCATTGTGAAAAGGCTTATAACATTCTCCCGGGCTCTTACCCGGTGATGAACCGCCTGGCCTGGTTGTATGCCAAGAAGAAAACCAAATTGAAGAAAGCGATGCGCCTGTCCCGGAAAGTGGTGCAGGCCAATCCGCAAAATCCCAAATACCTCGACACTCTAGCGGAAATTTATTACGTTCGCGGGAAAAAGAATCAGGCCATCGACACCATCCAGAAGGCCCTGTCCCTGGATGCGGACAACCGGCTTTACAAACAGCAACTGTGGCGTTTCAAACATATCAAAAACACGCCGCCGAAAGTGAAAACCGAAGCGGCCGCTCCAGCTGAAACCACGGAATCGGCGGATGCGGAGACCGGTGCGGAGGAAACGACGGACAGTTCCGATTTGGAGGTCTTGGTCACACCCTTCGATACGTTTGGAACGCCACCGGAGGAGAGTACTCCGGAAACCTCCAACTTGCCGCCTGCCGCCGAAGAACTGTAGCCTCTAAAGAATCCCCATCCCCTTCAGGCCGATGTAGCCGAAATAGCATATCAGCAGGATGAGGCCATCGCGCTTGGTCAGTCGGTGTTCCAGCCGGATCAGAATCAGCAACAGGCAGGTCAACCCGGTGGTGATTAACAGGTCCGGGTGGATGGGTTCCTGAATGATCAGGGGCCGGAGCGAGGCGCTGGCCCCCAGAACCATGAAAATATTAAAGATATTGCTTCCAAAGATATTTCCGAGCGCCATTTCGCCATGGCCTCGCCGGGCGGACATCAGGGTAGAAACGATTTCCGGCAGGCTGGTTCCCACCGCCACGATAGACACCCCGATAAACCATTCGCTGATGCCGATGCGGCGGGCGATGTTCACCGCGCCATGGACCATTCCTTCGGCCCCCAGGACCAACAAAGCCAACCCAGCGACGGTCAGCGCAATTTGATAGCCCATACCCCTGCCGGCAAACAGCGAAGAAGCCTCCTCCTCCAACTGAAATTCCGATCGGGAGTCCGCTTTGAGCGTTCTCCAGAGGTAAATGAACAGCCCCACCAGCAACAACAAACCCTCCCAGCGGGAGAGGGTGAA
>JAPUGN010000100.1 GCA_027298165.1 Nitrospinota bacterium | reverse complement strand
GTCCTCAAACCTTTCGGGTGCCGCCTCACGGGGGTCAAGCGCGAAAGCATCGCGCCTCCGGATTATTTTGAGACGGGCGACCGTTTGGTGACCGCCGGGGAGCTGATGGCCGTTTTGCCGGAGACTGATCATCTGGTTATCGTTCTGCCTGGCACAGCAGAGACCGGCGGTCTGTTCACACGCGAACATTTTGGACAACTGCCCCGCCATTGCCTCCTTTACAACCTCGGGCGCGGCAACGTCATCCGTGAGGCGGACCTGGTCCATGCCCTGCGCAAGAAGCAAATTGCCGGGGCCTATTTGGACGTGTTCGAAACCGAACCCCTGCCGGAATCCTCAGAATTGTGGGACATGGAGAATGTTTTGATCCAGCCGCACCTGTCCGCCGCCTCGCCGCATTACCTCGACCTGTTCGTCGACGAATTGATCCCCCGCCTGCTCGGCGCAGGTCCAATTTCGCTGAGGCGTTAGAGCGCGATTGCAAAGTTGTCATCGCCGGCTAAAGTAAAAAATTTCCTCCGGGCGTCGCCCGGCTTGCCCGGAGGGGGAATTTGCTGACAGTTCACGGCCAGCGATGATCCCTGGGCGCAAAATGGATAAGATTTTAAATTTATCCGTGGCGCTTCGCCTCCTGCCCGAAGGAGGAATTACCGCAGAGGACGCAGAGGGCACAGAGAAAACCAGAAAAGTGAGCAGGGAACAAGTAGTACGAATAAATTTTGCTCCCCCTTGTAAAGGGGGCTGGGGGGATTCTTCCTTTGAGTCATGCTGAGCCTGTCGAAGCATGACACGGTGTCCCCCTTCGACAGGCTCAGGGTGACAACCTGATGCAATGATCTCCTCATAAAGGAGTTGGATTAATGTGTCGGCCCTTTTACACTGAATGAACCAATCCATTAATCAGGAAATGGCCTTAAAGGGAGAGCGCATGAAGCTGATGAAAAAAACTGTGGGTGTGTTGGCAGGGGTGATACTGATGGCGGGGTGTGCCGAGCTGGATCAGTTGGCGAAAAACATTCAGTCTTCTGTCGCGCCGGAGAATTCACTCGGCAAAATCATCGCCGGGTTGAAAGAAGCGCTCGCCATCGGCACCGGCAACGCGGTGGTCGACATTTCCAAAGTCGGCGGTTATTTCAAAAACCAGGCGATCAGAATTCTGCTCCCGCGGGAAATCCAGCAAACGGGTGACCTGCTGAGGCAATTCGGTTTCGGCAAGGTGGTGGACGATTTCGAATACAGCATGAACACCGCCGCCGAGCAGGCCGCGCCGAAAGCCAAGGCGATTTTCATCGACGCCATCACCCAGATGACGTTCGACGACGCCCGGCGGATCCTGAATGGACCCGACACCGCCGCCACCGATTATCTACGGGCTAAAACCTCAATGGCCATCGTCGGGCTGTTTCGTCCCATCATCACCGACAGCATGAACCGAGTGGGCGTGACGCGCCTGTACAAACAGATGGTCGAGCCGCTCAAGAGACTGCCCATCGCTTCGCCGGTGCCGGTCGACCTCGACGCTTACGTGACGGAAAAAGCGCTGAATGGATTATTCGTCATGGTCGCCGAGGAAGAGAAAAAAATCCGGCGCGACCCCGCCGCCCGCGTTACCGAACTCCTCAAAGACGTCTTCGGTAAAATGCGGGGATAGGGAGATTAAAGCGTTGGGTGCTGGAGATGGTGGTCGGTGGTTTTCTGGAATTGGTGGGCAACGTTTAAAAGCGTTTCTTCATCAAAATGTTTGCCCATCAACTGCAGGCCGATGGGTAAATTATTTTTCGATTGACCGCAGGGGATCGACATCGCAGGAAGCCCCGCCAGGTTGGCGGAGATGGTGAAAATGTCCGACAGGTACATCTGCAGAGGATCGTCCAACTTCTCGCCCTGTTTGAAGGCTGGCGCCGGTGCGACCGGGCCTGCTATCAGATCGCATTTCTTATACGCTTCTTCGAAATCCTGCTTGATCAGCGTCCGCACTTTCTGCCCTTTCAGATAATAGGCGTCGTAATAACCGGAGCTGAGCACGAACGTGCCGAGCAGGATGCGTCGCTTCACTTCCTCGCCGAAGCCTTCCTCGCGGGTATTGGTGTACATGTCCATCAGGTTGTCGGCATGCTCCGACCGGTAGCCGTACTTGACGCCGTCGTAACGCGACAGGTTGGCGCTGGCCTCGGCGCAGGCGAGAATGTAATAGGTTGCCACGGCGTACTCGGTGTGCGGCAGGGACACCTCGACTGTCTTCATGCCCATCGACTCCAGCGTTTGTATCGCTTCGCGCACTGCCTTTTCGACGTCCGGGTCCAACCCTTTCGCGAAATATTCTTTGGGGATGCCCAGCGTGAGTCCCTTGACGTCTTTCGCCAGCGCCGCTGTAAAATCCGGAAGCGGCACGTTGGTGGTGGTGGAGTCCATCGGATCGTGCCCGCCGATGACGTTCATGAGGACCGCCGCGTCTTCCGCGGTTTTGGTCATCGGGCCGATCTGGTCGAATGACGAGGCAAACGCCACCAATCCGAACCGCGACACCCGCCCGTAGGTCGGTTTGAGTCCGGTGATGCCGCAGAACGCCGCCGGTTGGCGGATGGAGCCGCCGGTATCGCTTCCCAGTGCGGCTATGCATTCATTGGCCGCCACCGCCGCGCCCGACCCGCCACTGGAGCCGCCGGGCACGCGGTTCAAATCCCACGGGTTGTGGGTGACGTGAAAATAGGAGTTCTCGTT
>JAPUGN010000010.1 GCA_027298165.1 Nitrospinota bacterium | reverse complement strand
GGATTATTCCGTCATGAGCGAGACCTCAAAAGTTCTCGACCAGTTCGGAGTGGCTCACGAAGTCCTGGTCACCTCCGCGCACCGGACCCCGGCGCGCACAAAAAAATATGTGGACCAGGCCCGCAAGCGCGGCATTCGGGTTCTCATCGCAGGCGCAGGCGCGGCCGCCCATCTGGCGGGAGTCGTTGCGGCGGAAACTATTCTGCCCGTGATCGGCGTGCCTATCGGCTCCAGTCCGTTGCAGGGTTTCGACTCGCTGTTATCCACAGCGCAAATGCCGGGAGGCGTATCCGTCGCCACCATGGCCATCGGCAAAGCCGGAGCGAAAAATGCCGGCATTCTCGCCGTTCAGATACTGGCGCTGGGTGACGCCAAGCTGACCCAAAAACTGGACCAGTACAAAAAGGATATGGCCAAGCAGGTGGAAGCCAAGAACCGGAAGCTCCAGTCCGCGCATGACTAATGTCCTTAAAGTCAATTTTGAATCTCCGGAAACCTTCAGGAAGCCCATAGAAACGATCCAATCCGTTTTGGATTCCGGGGGAGTCATCGCCTTTCCCACGGATACCTTTTACGGACTGGGTGCCGATCCGTTCAATCCCGAAGCCATCTCCAAAATTTTCCGGATCAAGCAACGCCCGGCGGACAAACCGCTGCTGGTGCTCATCCACTCCGTCGATCAATTGAACTCTTTGACGGAAGAGATCACCCCCTTGGTCAAATATCTGATGGGGAATTTCTGGCCGGGATCCTTAACCCTCCTTTTTAAAGCGGCGCCCGGCCTCCCCGGGGAATTGACCGCGGGGACCGGCAAGGTGGGCATCCGTCTGCCCGCCCACCTGTTCACCGTCCAACTGCTCGAAAGGCTGGGTCGTCCCCTGACCGCTCCCAGTGCCAATATCAGCGGACAACCAGCGCCAAAGGCCATCTGGGAATTAGCGAATACTTTAGGAGGGGAGTTGGATCTTTTAGTCGATGGCGGCCCAACCCCCGGCGGACAGCCCTCCACAATTCTGGATGCCACCCTGGATCCGCCGACCCTGGTCCGCGAAGGAGCCATTTCCCAGAAGGATCTGAAATTGATATTACCCAATCTAACGGGGTGAAGCCTCCCCTGCCCTTTAAAATTCAGGCTTACGAAATTTCCGCTCATGCCCTATAATATTTTTAATCTTTAAGAATTCACACTCAAAGGATGCGACCATGATTCACGGAACGGGATTGGACATTATCAAAATTTCCCGGATCAAACATTCGATGCAAAAGTATTCCGGAAAATTTGAAGAGCGCGTGTTTACATCAAAGGAGATCGACTACTGCCGCTCCAAGGCCGATCCGTCCAAGCATTTCGCCGCCCGGTTCGCCGCCAAGGAAGCGGTGCTGAAATCGCTGGGAACGGGCATGGCACAGGGCATCACCTGGAAGGATATGGAAATCCTGAATCGGGAATCGGGCCAGCCGGTCCTGAAACTGACCGGTAGAGGCCGGCATATTTTCGATGCGTTGAACCTGAAGGATATTCACATTTCCATTACCCATGACAAAAGCTACGCCCTGGCGCAGGCGATTGCCGAAATGGATTGACCCGACGGACCCCCGTTGGGCATCCAGCGTTTTTTTGAATAAAAACCTTCCTTATATAGTCAGGGTTTACATTGGACCGCCGCCAGACAATTCCTAAAAAGATCCGTTACGTGCTGGAATATGTATTGTTCCGCATCATCTTGTTTCCCGTGCAGATGCTTTCACGGAACGGGATCAACCGGGTGGCGCGTTTTCTGGGCAATGCGCTGTATCATATTTCCCCCAAGCGGAGGAAAATCTCGCGGATCAATTTGGACATCGCGTTTGGCGACACCAAAAGCCCGGAAGAAAAAAGCCGCATCGCCAGACAATCCAATATCCACATGGTCACCACCGCTCTGCAATGCCTTTGGGTCACCCGTAACACGAAGCAAAGAGTCTATCAACTCTTTCCATTCGAACCCGAGGGTTTGGAGCATTTGAACCGTAGCCTGAAGCGCGGCAAGGGTGCCTTTTATCTGATGGCCCATTATGGGAATTGGGAGGTTCTTGGAATTTTTTGGGCATATAGAAATTTCGCGCAGGTTTACTCGATTGCGCGGAAATTGGACAATCCGTATCTGGAAAAATTCCTCATGAATTTAAGGACTCTGTCCGGAGGCGGCATTTTTCATAAAGAGGAGTCACCTCTTAAAATGGTCCGGGCCTTGAAAAAAAATTCCTGTGTCGCGGTGATGATGGACCAGAACGGCGGAATCGGCGGATTGTTTGTGGATTTCTTCGGCAAAAAAGCCGCCACCCCGCGCTCCCTGGCAGTGTTGAGTTATTCCACCGGCGCGGCCGTGCTCCCGCTCATTCCCTATCCCACCGAAAAGGGAACGTATCAAGCCGTTCTCCTTCCTGAAATAAAGCTGGAAAAAACCGGCGACAAGGATAAAGATATTTTTCGTTGGACGCAGGCATACCAGAAGGTGCTGGAGAAGGTGATCCGGGAGCGTCCGGAACCGTGGATGTGGATCCACCGCCGCTGGAAGTCCCGTCCCATGGAAGAACGGCATATCTCAATTTACTAAATGATAGGGATGGGTCGGATAGCGATTTCGGGAAGGAAAATCTGGAGGGGGCTCCGGGCCGGGCTCAGGATTCTTCGGCAATCAGTGATTTCAATTTCGTCCGCAATCGGTAGACGGCCTTGGAATGAATCTGGGAGATGCGCGATTCAGTGATTCCCAACACCTCTCCAATTTCTTTCATCGTCAATTCCTCATAATAGTAAAGCGAAACCATCAACCGTTCCTTTTCGGGTAGCGAATCGATCGCCTCTGCAATGAGGGTTTTCAGTTCCGTTAACCTCATCTGGGTTTGCGGATCGTGGTCGCCCTTCCCCTCCAGTGTATCGAGCAGGCTTTGCTTGTCTCCTGAATCCCTGGTGATTCCCAAATCCTCCAGACTCAGCAAAGGCATGTTCCGGGTTTCATTGAGGGTGTTGAAAAATTCTTCCAGAGTAACTCCCATTTCTTTCGCGATCTCCTCATCTTCGGGAAGCCGGCCCAATTTAGACTGGAGTTTGCTGGACACCGCATCCAGCTTGGATGCTTTTTGACGCACCGACCGCGGAACCCAATCCAGCGAACGCAGTTCATCCAGAATAGAACCTCTCACTCGAAATTCGGCGTAGGTTTTGAATTTCGCACCACGGGTCGGATCGTATTTTTCGATCGCATCCATCAAACCAATGGCGCCCACACTGATCAGGTCGTCCACCTCAATATGCGGAGGCAGGCGTAAGGCGATCCGGTTCGCCACGTATTTGATCATGGGAGAATACTCCTTGACGATCTGCTCCGTATTCTCCGGGCAAATTTCGATCTGTTCGGATGTTTGGGGCTTTCCAGCCATTCAGGACCTCTCCATCAGGCGGTCCGGTCCAGGTTGACACCCTTGTCCGAGTCATCGCCTGCCCCCTGGCGTTCTTTTGCTTTTAGAGCGGCCCACCCGCTCAACACCAGCCAAGCCAGCGATCCGAAAACCACGAACCCTCCCAATCCCCGGAAAAAAGAGGACCAGACACGAGCGCCATAATACCAGCTTCCGAAAAAAACCAGCGTAAACGAAATCAGGCCGGCGGTTACAGCAAATTTTTTAACGGCCCAGCGGCTCATCTCATCTCACCTCAAACACGTTTTTCCAGAGAAAAGGACGGTCCCCTTCTTCCGGAATACGACTGCGCGCCTCAATAATTTTTTCACTCAGGCGATGGATGCACTGACTCACCTGGGAATGTGGATACAGTTCCACCACCGGTTTCTGCTGACGGACGGAACGGGTAACGTTTTCGTCGTAAAGAATATATCCGAGGTAATCGAGCGAAACGTGCGACAGAAAGCGGTCCACCACATTGGTCAGCCGTCGGTAAATTTCAAGCGCCTCGCGTTCCGACTTCACGGAATTGATGATCATCTGGAACTGCTTCTGATTGTGTTTCTGAAACAAGACCTTGATCAGGGCATAAACATCGGTGTGGGACGTCGGTTCCGGCGTCGCCACCAGCAGAATTTCGTGCGCGGCACTGCAAAAATAAGTGACGTTGGACGAGATGCCCGCGGCGGTGTCGAAAATAAGATAATCGTAATCAACCATCAGACGGTCCAACTCTTCCAACAACAACATCTTCTTTTCATTGTCGAGTGAGGTCAACTCCTGCCAGCCGTTGCTGGCGGGCAGCACCTTGAGACCCCTCGGGCCGTCGACCAGGATCTCCTCGATGGTCTTTTCACCGTTGAACACATGGCCGATGTGATAGCGGGGAGCGAGCCCCAACAGAATATCGATATTGTTCAACCCGATGTCGGCATCGAAAATGAGCACCCGGTTTCCTTTGCGGGTTAACGCCAGCGCGAGATTGGCCACCACGTTGGTTTTTCCCACCCCGCCTTTGCCGCTGCTGACCGCCAGCACTTTCGATGGCAGTTTGTTCCGCGCTTTTCCCATGACTCTCCTCAGGCTGTCGGCCTGCCGACCTGAACTTCGTGTTACTCCATTAAAAACCATAACTTAGCCTTTTTACTTTAAGCTCAATTCAGTTAAAAATCAAACGAATTACCTTGTCCTCGGCCGCCACCTCTATATCCTCCGGCACGCTCTGCCCCGTGGTGAAATACGAAAATGGAATCCGGTGGCGTACCGAACAATTGAACAATATGCCAAAGTGGACGGCTTCATCCAGTTTGGTGAACAGCACCCGGTCGATTCCCAGAGGTCCGAACTGCTTGAAGCATTCGGACATCACGGACTCCTGCGACGTCGCGCTTTGCACCAGATGCGTTTCAACTTGCGGGACGGCCTCGAACACGCGCTGCAACTGCCGGCAGTAATCCGGATCGCGATGCGACTTGCCCATGGTATCCACGAGGACCACGTCCATATCCCGATACTCCTGCATGACGTGCACAAACTCGCTGCGGTCCGCTGCCAGCGACACCTGAACCTGCATCAGTTTGCCGTAGGCCTCCAACTGTTCCCAGGCACCCATGCGATAGGTGTCCAGCGACACCATCGCCACCTTTTTGTTCTGATGAAGCGCAAACCGGGCCGCCAGTTTGGCGATGGTGGTGGTTTTGCCGGCGCCGGTGGGTCCCACCAGCGCCACCACCTTGGGTTCGCCCGACTTCAATTGGATGGGCCCTTCACACTTCACCGCCCCTTTCATGATTGTGGCAATATCACTCTCACCCATGAAAGGGTCCCCCTCCTCCCTTTGTTCCCGCGAATGAATCGTTTCAAACATCCGGGCGGCCACCCGGTCGTTCACTCCCCGTCCGATCAGTTTTTCGTAGACCGGCAGTTGAGCTTCGTTCAGACCCATGGCCTTGGCCTTATCCGTACGGGTCAATAACGAGGCGATCATGGAGCGGAGTTCGCGGAGCTCCTCTCCCCTGGCTTCCGGCATCCATTCCTTCCGGCCCACCTCCCCGATTCCGGCGGCGACGGTTTCCCGGTGGGAATCGTGATCCAGCGCGGCGGTGATTTCTACCAGCGAGGAACAGCGGTCCGCGTCCCGATCCTTATTGAACTTGATGGATCGGGTCGAAAGAATCAACGCGCCGTCTCCCAATTCACTTTTCACCCGGCTCAGGGCTTCGCCGTAACTGTTGGCGATTACTTTTTTAATTCGCATTCAACGTCACCACTCGCAAGGTTCGTATTTGTACGTTTGGAATAATTTCACTGTGAGACAGCACCACCAGATCCGGCAAAAACCGCTCGGTGAGTTTTCTGAGATACATCCGGATGAGGGGCGACGCCAGAAGTACCGGTGAGGTTTCCAGCATTGGAGTCACCGCTTCCGCCGATTCTCGGATTTTCGCCAGGATTTTTTCCGCCACCGTCGGTTACAGCGCCAGGTAAGAGGTGAGTTCCGTTTTTTGAATCGATTGCTGAATCAGGTCCTCCACGGCGCGGTCGAGCGTCATCACTGAAAGGGTCCCGTCTTTCGCCAGATATTGCTTGGTGATCGGCCGCGCCAGCGACTGCCGCACGTACTCGGTCAATACGTCCGGGTCCTCCACTTTGGGGGCGTAGTCCGCCAGGGTTTCCAGAATCGTTCTCAAATCCCGGATGGAAATCTGTTCCCGCAAAAGATTCTGAAGCACCTTCTGGACTTTGCCGAGGGTCATCAGGTTGGGCACCAGCTCTTCCACCACCTTGGGATTGGTTTCCTTGAATTTGTCGAGCAGAGTCTGCACTTCCTGACGGCCCAGCAACTCATGCGCGTTGCGCTTGATGGTTTCCTTGATGTGGGTGGTGATCACCGTTGCCGGGTCGACCACGGTATAACCCGCCATTTGTGCTTCCTGCTTGGCCGAGGCGTTGATCCAGATCGAAGGCAGGCCGAACGTCGGCTCCTGGGTTTTGACGCCCGTGATTTCCTTTTCGATTTTGCCGGGACTCATCGCCAGCAGGCGGCCCATCATTACAGAGACACGTGCGATTTCAACGCCTTTGATCAGAATCGCATAGACACTGGCATTCAATTGCAGGTTGTCCCGAATATGCAGAGGCGGCACGATAAAACCCAAATCCAGCGCGAACTGCCGGCTAACGGATTTGATGCTCTCCAATCATTCTCCGTTGCGGTCGGCATCCACCATGGGAATCAACTCGTAGCCCACCTCCAGTTCCATGACATCCAGCGGTAAAATCGATTCCACCTTTTCGGGGAGCGGGACCTTCTTGTCATCATCCA
>JAPUGN010000001.1 GCA_027298165.1 Nitrospinota bacterium | reverse complement strand
TTCAACCGTTGGACAACCGTTGCGTCGTAGGGCGAAATGAAATTTTCCAGAATGTGGGACGCGCAGGTGGTGCGCGTGTCTTTCATGCAAATCAGATCCTTGAGCGCAATGGGCACGCCCAACAGCGGCGCGTCTTCCCCTGCGGCGATTTTTTGGTCCGCCTCCTCAGCCTGTTGTTGCGCGATGTCACGCGTCAGGTGAACATAGGCTCGCACTTTGCCGTCCATCGCGTCGATGCGTTTGTAGACCGCATCCAGCAGTTCCACCGCCGAATATTTTTTATCTTTGAGCTGATGCCGGGCCTGAATGATGGTGGGCTGATGCATGTCAGATGATCTTCGGGACTTCGTAGTGATCCTTATCCTGCCGGGGGGCGAGTGGCAGGTATTTCCCGTCCCCAAAGACAGGCTTTACTTCATCTTCGCGGAACACGTTCTGGAGGGGCAGGACGTGGGACGTCGGTTCCACGTTGTCCGTGTCGAGTCGGTTCAATTGATCGATGTGATCGAGAATGCCTTCGAACTGGCGGCCCAGCCGCGATTGTTCCTCCGCGGTGAGCTTCAGGCGAGCCAGCAGGGCGATCTTTTCAATATCAAAGGAATCGGAAGACATGACGGGGCCGGGAGGGAAATAAAAGGTAGGGTGTAAGAATTATTCGCCGCCTTTTTTCTTTTTCCCCTTTTCCTCTTTTTTCTTTTCCATATAAACGATCTTCCCCGCCTTGCGGGTCAACCGTTTGTACTTTTTCTTGATTTTGCGGACGTCGGGATCGTACTTGGCGTCGCCCGCTTTCTTCTGAGCTTCTTCCAGCTTGGGCTTGATGGTGGAAATATGGGTCTTCAATTGTTCAAGTGTGACCATGAAACATCCTCATTGGTATGAATTTTGGAAAGATTGTTTATATCAAATTTCGGGGAAGGTCTCAATGGGAAAACAGAGGGCCGCCGGAGGCGGGGATCAGACCGGGGTGGAGGCCTTATTTTTTTCGGTATCCCAGACCACCACGCGGTTGCGCCCTTTTTTCTTGGCCTGGTACAGGGCCAGGTCGGCCAGTTTGATCACATCCCCCGGCGTTTTGGATTTCCGGCCGGGACTGGCCAGGCCGATGCTGATGGTGACATGGACTTTCTTGCCATTCCTTTTTTTCTTTTTCCGGTTGGAGCGTGAGGTGTGCTCTCGTTTGGAATTGGGCTTGCGGATGTAGAAATCCCGCTCCTCCAATTTCCGGCGCACTTTATTAACAAACATATAGGCGTCTTCTCCCGAGACCCCCATGAACACCGCGCAGAATTCCTCGCCGCCGTAGCGGTAGACCTTATCCCCCAACTCTTCGCTCAACAGACCGCCCACCAGTCTCAGCACGTTGTCGCCTTCGTCGTGGCCGTAGGTGTCATTAAAATCCTTGAAATGGTCGATATCCATCATGGCGATGGCGTATTCCCCGGTCATGGTAGACAAACGTTCGTCCAACGCCCGCCGGTTGGCGATATCCGTCAACTCATCGACATACACCCTGTGCCAGTAAGTTCTAAAAATTGTATGGAGCAGGATGGCGCAGATAATCGTGAAGGCCGCCACTATATGCAGAGAGGGAAAGGAGACCTCCACCGCCACTAGAAATTCGGCCTCCACCTTATTTTTATCGTACCAAAGGAATTTGATCAAACTAAAACCGGCCCAGATCGCGCCCATCAACGGGAGCATGGTGATCCCGAGCACTCTGACAAAGGGTTTGACGATACGATCCTTTTGCAAAAAGACCACGGTTCCGAAGATCGCCAGCGAAACCAGCGCCAACTGCGGGAGCATTAATCCCTTTACCGGTAAAATTTTGAATAAAGCGATCTTGTTGAATAAAGACACATCCCGGGAAGCCAGGTAACCCAGGACGATAAAAGGGATCAGCGACGAGAGCAGCCGGCTGAAATTCGGAAGATCCATGGGCCGGGTTTCACGAATGCTGAACATTACTGCCAGCGTTAGTGGGAAAGACATGGCCACCACATTATAAATACCCCACGACTTGATCCCAATCATTTGGAAGGTAAGGGGATTGAACAGAAGGAAGCATATTCCCAGGAGTAACAGGACGGAGAACAGGATGCGGATCTGATTGATCTTAAAACATAGAAACCCCACCAACGCGAATCCCATGTACAAGGGATAGGGGAAATAAGTGGTGACCGGGTGGGCGAAGGGTCCCTTGGGTTCCGTGTGTGGAACGATAGCCAGAAGAATCGGAATCAGGCCGAGGCCTGCATAAATCAAATAAATTTTGGCGGTTTTAGACAATCGTTCTCCTCAAAAAAGGTAGTAACCAGCATATTTCAAAGGATAACAGGTTTGTTTACAAAGAACAACAGTGAGTGTAAACAACATAAGGGAAAGCAGAGAGGTTTGGATCATTGAAAATAAAATTATTGTTTTACAAATCCTTATGGTGGGTGATGCGGGTATCGGTGCCGTTGGTGGTAATGCGGATGGCGCCCTGCAGATCGGTTCGCCATAGGGTGGCGCCGTGACGACGGTAGCGGTCCACGACCTGAGGGTGGGGGTGATGGAACACATTGACTACAAGGGGGTAAGGCGTTTTTGTCAAAGGAAACAAAAAATTCTGCGATGCCGGCAGGGCTGCGAGAATGCCCGACAGGTAAACCAGAAAATAAGGAAGCAGAGGCGTCATCCTTTTCCAGTCCGTTGAATGGGAGATGTCAGAATGGGGAAAGCGAGCGGAGTGTAACTCATTTCGTCCGGAGGCCGTTAGCGCTTATTTTTTAATACCGGGGACAGGTCGATCTGTTTTTTGGAAATGTCGACCCGGGTGACACGCACCTGAAGGGCGTCGCCGATCCGGTAGGTGCGGTTCTTGTGCTGGCCTTTCAGCATGTGCTCGTGCTCGTAGTACACGTAATAGTCGTCCCCCAGACTGGAGATATGCACCAATCCCTCCACAAAGATTTCATCGAGTTCCACAAACATTCCGAAGCCGGTGACTGAGGAGATATGGCCGGAATACACCTGCCCGACCTTGTCGGCCATGAACTGCGCCCGCCGGAGGTTGGCGATTTCCCGTTCCACCTCCACCGCTTTGACCTCCATGGTGCTGGATTGTTCGGCCTGTTCCCGACTCCGGGGCAAAAGTTTTTTGCGTTCCTGCTGGGAGCATTTCTTTTTGCCGAGAAAGGTTTTGACCATCCGGTGCGTCGCCAGATCCGGGTAGCGGCGGATGGGAGAGGTGAAATGCGTGTAATGCTCGAACCCCAGGCAGAAATGCCCCGGATCTTTCTCCGAATACACGGCCTTTTTTAAAGAACGCAACAGCAGCATGTTGAGGGTCCGTTCCTCGGCATGGCCGCGTGCCCGCATCAGCAGGTTCTGCAGATGGCTCGACTGGATGTTGCGAAGCGTGGGAAGCCGAAAGCCGAGGTCCTTGATGAACTCCTGGAATCGGTGCAGTTTGTCCTGGTCCGGCGGTTCGTGGATACGGTGAATCCCCGGAAGATTTTTCTTGTCAAGATGTTCCGCCACCACCCGGTTGGCGGCCAGCATGAATTCTTCGATCAATTCGTGAGCCACATTGTGCTCCGCCTTCACGATGTTTTGCACCTGGCCCTTCTCGCCCATCACGATTTCCGGCTCCGGAATGTTGAAGTCGACACTGCCCTCCTGAAACCGGCGCTTGCGCAACAGTTGGCTGAGGGTGAGCATGTTCTGCAATACGGGCATGACGGCTTCGTATTGTTTGTCCGTCGAGCCCGATTCCAGCATGGCCGCCACCTGGTTGTAGGTGAATCGGAATTTACTGTTGATGATGGAATCGAAAATTTCGTAATCCAGCACGTTGCCCTGGAGGTCGAACGCAATCGACACGCTCAGGGTGCAGCGTTCTTGGCGCGGTTTGAGACTGCACAACTCGTTCGACAATTCGAACGGCAGCATGGGGATGACACCATCCGCGTAATAGACACTGGTGCCGCGTTCCAGCGCTTCTTTATCGAGCGGGCTGTTTTCCGCCACATAATGACTGACGTCGGCGATATGCACGCCGAGGCGGTAACCGCGGCCGGTGGTCTCCAGCGACACCGCGTCGTCGAAATCCTTGGCGCGTTCGCCGTCGATGGTGAAAATTATGTCTCCGGTCAAATCCCGTCTCCGGCTGCGTTCCTGGTCGCTGATGTCCCCGTTAATTTTCTGAACCTGTTTTTCGACCTTCGGTGAAAAATCCTGGCGCACGCCGAATTTGTGAATGATGGAGCGCAGTTCCACTTCGGGGTCGTTGGCATCGCCCAGCACTTTGATGACGCGTCCCACCGGCGGGTGGTGCCGTGACGGATATTCGATGATGGACACGCTGACCAACTGCCCCGGCTTCGCGCCTTTCTTTTCATTGCCGGGCACGAACACATCCTGAAAATATTTGTGTTCGGAGGGGATCACCCAGCCGTCCCGCTTCAAGGCTTCGAACAGGCCGACCAACGTAGTGGTGCGGCGTTCCAGAATACGGACGATCCGCCCCTCCTGCCGTCCGAAACGTTGCCCGCGCGATTCAATGCGAACCAGCACGTGATCGTTGTGCATGGCGCCGCCCAGATTATGCCGGCCGATGTAAATGTCTTCCGAATCGTCTTCAGTGATCACAAACCCATAGCCGTCCGGGTGGCCGGACAAAACACCGGGGATCAGGTTCATCTCATCCGGTAAGCCGTAGCGGCCGCCGCGCAGTTTGACAACCGTTCCCTCGGTGGCCATCTCCTTGAGCTGGGCGCGGAACTCCCGCCGTTGGTTTTCGGGAATGCTCAGGAGGCTCATCAGTTCCGCAAACTTCATAGGCCGGTTGGTTTTCGCCCGCAGGAGCTTTAATATTTTGGATTCGGAGAGGTCCATATTATTTACCGCAAGAACTTTAAAAGGTTTCCTTATATAGAGCCATCGTACAGGATGGAGCATCAGGGGGGATTTTGGGGGCCGGACGCTGTTTTGATTTTTGCCGGGAGTTCACCTATAATCCAACTCCTATTATATAAGGTATTGTCCCGCAGAATGAAATGAAGATTCAACACGATTGGCTGAAAACCTACATCGACCACGGCCTCTCCGTTCAAAAATTGAGCGACCTGCTCACCATGGGCGGCCTGGAAATCGAAGGCCGGGAGTCGGTCGACCTGGGCGGCGGCCGCACGACCGAGGTGATCGAGCTCAACGTGACACCCAACCGCGGCTATTGCCTGAGCCATATCGGCGTGGCGCGCGAAGTGGGGGCGATGATTCATAAGGCCTGCACCCTGCCCGCACCGGACAAACAGTTGGCCAAAGTCATGGGCGCCACCCCGGTTAAGAAAAAAATCACCGTGGTGAACAAAGAGCCGGAGCTGTGCCCGCGCTATACCGAGATGGTCATCGAAAACGTAAAACCGGGACCGTCTCCCAAATGGCTGGCGGACCGGTTGAAGGCCGTCGGACTGCGTCCCATCAATAATATCGTCGACATCACCAACTTTGTCATGATGGAGTACGGCCAGCCCCTGCACGCGTTTGACGGGGCGTTGCTGGCGGGTTCGAAGATCGTCATCCGCCGCGCCCGCAAGAACGAGCCGTTCACCGCGCTCGATGGCACTGAGTTGAAACTGGGCACTGATGCGCTGGTGATTGCCGATGCGGAAAAACCGGTGGCGCTGGCCGGCATCATGGGCGGCATCCACAGCCAGGTGGTGGAGTCCACACGGACGGTGGTTTTGGAGAGCGCCGCTTTCGATCCGGTGGTGGTGCGCAAGGCGTCGAAAAAATACGGCCTGCGTTCCGACTCCTCCTACCG